>JBGPMY010000018.1:0-13763 GCA_041487235.1 Dehalococcoidia bacterium | reverse complement strand
CGTTTATCAGCATGTAGGCGATCACGATGTTGGCGACGTTCACCAGGATACCGATGATCATCGGCGTCTTGGTGTCGCCGGCCCCCTGCAGGGAGGCGCTGCCGGCGTAAACCAGCGACCACAGCGGCATGCCGACCGCCGCTGCCTTCAGGTAGACGGTGCCCTGGTGCTGCGCTCCGGCTTCGGCCCCCAGCATGCCGAGACCCCAGCCGCCGAAGAACCACATCACGAGTCCCATGGCAAGTCCCCACAGCCCCGCCATGACGATCGCGTTGCGCAGCGTCTTGGACGCCAGCTGCGGCTCGCCGGCGCCGACGCTGCGGGCGATGATGGCGGTGGCTCCGATCGCGACGGCGACCATGCCCGCCTGAGAGAACCAGAATAGCTGGCCGGCCAGCCGCACGCCGGCCAGCGCGTCTTCGCCGAGATGGCCCACGAGGGCAGTATCGACGAGCTGAACCATGGAGAAGCTGACCTGCTGGATGACGACAGGCCAGGCCAGGCGAATGACCGAGCGCAGGAGGTTCGACTCGTCGATTACGCCAGGGGCGGCCACGACGGTATCGGTGGCTTCAGTGGACATGCAGACCCTTCACAACAGGCGACGCGGAGCCTTCATTATCGCAAACCAGGTACTCTACCGGAAGGCGAATTCGACCCGACCCAAGAGATGCCATCGGGCGGCTTGATGGCACCGCTGGGGCTGGCAACGCCGCTGCCGTCCGGCAGGGCTAGAGGCCGTGTACGTTTTCACGAATTGTCTCTGCCCTGATTCTCCTCCTGAAGCAACACATTGACACACCTGAGGCATCCCTTATGATGAATCCGAACGATGCATCAGCAAGGAGCCCTGCCGTTGCGCTTCGTGAAAACTTCCGATGAGATCAAGCGAATACAGTCAATCTACTCGCGCTGCCAGTTTCTGGGCACTCGCAACCTAACGGTCCTGTTCGAAACCACCTCGGAGGCCGTCAAGACGCTCCTCCCGCCACCCCTTGAGCCCATGCCGGAGGCTCTGGGCAGCGCCTGGGTGGGCGAGATCGGCAACTCTAACTGCGTGGGCCCCTTCCTGGGCGCGGCGCTGTACATCAGGGCCCGCTATCAGGACATCGTGGGCAACTACTGCATAACGATGCCCATGTCCACCACGGAGGCCGTCACTTTCGGGCGAGAGCTATACGGCGAGCCGAAGAAGCTGGCTAAGATCATCTTCGAGCACCAGGACGAGTACGTCTGGGGCTCAGCGGAGCGCCACGAGATCCGCTACCTGAGCCTGCGCGGCCGTCTGACGGGCGCGGCCGCCACCGGCCGTCAGGAGACATCCAGCTTCTTCTTCAAGTTCATGCCGAGAGCGGGCGGCAGCGGCTTCGACTATCCTCCCCTGCTGGTGCATGTCACAGGCGACGTCAACATCGAGGTCGCCCGGCGAGGGCGCGGGGAGCTGATCTTGCGCGATTCGCCGCACGACCCGGTCGCCGACATCCCGGTCACTCAGGTCATCGAAGCCGTCTACACGGAGGGCCACGTCTACACCAGCGGCCGCGTCCTGTGCGAGGTGGACCCAGAGGCGTTCCTACCGTACGCCTTCAGCAAGATCGACGCCTACGACGTGGTGGCGGAGGGGACGCTGATGCACGCCCAGGCCGCCCGCAAGACCCGCCAGGGCAAGGGGCAGTGGCGCGGCAACTCGTAAGCGACAAGAGGACGGTGATGGCAGGCCAGCCTGGGCACAAGTGGTTCGCGGCGTTCTGGGAGTGGCAGAACCGGCACGAGCCGGCCGCGGTGCGACGCTGGCGCCAGGAGACAGCGGGCGGCGCCCGCGGCCGCGTCCTGGAGATCGGCTGCGGGGCCGGGGCGAACTTCGGCCATTACGACGACGCGGTCACTGAGATCATCGCCACTGACCCAGATCCCTACATGCTAGAGCGGGCCAAGAAGAGGGCTACGGCCCTCAGTCGCCACATCGACATCCGGACCGCGTCGGCGCAGGAGCTCCCATTCGAAGACGGCTCATTCGATACCGTGGTCAGCACGGTCAACATGTGCTCGGTCCAGGACGCGCCCGCGGCCCTAGGCGAAGTGCGGCGGGTGCTGCGGCCCGGCGGTGAGTACCGCTTCTTCGATCACGTCCGATACGAGAGCGCCGTGGGCGCGCTCTTCCAGGACCTGGTGACGCCTCTTTGGGTCTGGGCCGGCGGCGGCTGCCACCCCAACCGGGACGTGGGGCAGATGATCCGCGATTCCGGGCTAGAAATCGTCCAGATGGAGCGGCTGCACGGCGTTCCGCCTATTCCGCCTTTCATCGTCGTGCGGCCGGTCATCAAGGGCGTTGCCGTCCGCCGCTAGGGACCACGATTTGGCGGACCAATCTGGCCGTTACGTCACGCTACCAGAATCGAGAGTGCCCGTCGTCGCGGACGTCGATGTGGTTGTCGTAGGCGGCGGCTCGGCGGGGCTGGCAGCCGCCGTGGCGGCGGCGCGCAACGGCGCCGAAGTGATCCTGCTGGAGCGCTTCAGCTATCTGGGCGGTCTGGCCACGGGCGGGCTGATCATCCTGTTGCTGACGATGGACGACGGCGCCGGACGCCAGGCCGTGGGGGGCATCTGCCAGGAGATCGTGGAGCGCATGGAGCGGCGTGACGCCGTCCATTACCCGCCCCGCGAGCAGTGGAACGACCCCGACCCGAAGCTGGTGGCGCACTACGCCCGCTGGGGTCTGCTCTGGGGCAGTCCTTCCCCGGAAGGACATCGCGTGCGCTACTCGGTCGCCTTCGAGCCGCACGAGTTCGTCTTCGCCGCCGACGAGATGGTCCGCGAAGCGGGGGTTAAGACGGTCTTTCAGACGTGGGCATGCGAGCCGGTCCTGGAGGGGAGATCGATTCGTGCCCTGGTAATCCAGAACAAGGCCGGCCGTCAGGCGATCGCCGCCAAAGTGTTCATCGACGCCAGCGGCGACGGCGACCTGTTCGCCGCCGCCGGCGAGCCGTATGAGCTGGAGCGGGTCCATCCCTGGCTCTGGTTCCTGATGAGCAACGTGAAGGAGATGGGCGACGATGATAAGGCGCCGTCCGGCCTCTTCTTTCACACGCTGGGTCGCGGTCGCGTCCTGGTGCCGTGGGGAGGCGAGGGTCGCATCACACGCAAGATCGATGCAACGGACCCGCTGGAGGCCTCGGAAGCGCTGGCGGAGTGCCGCCGGATGGTGATGGAGGAGGCGGCGCGGCTCCAAGGTTCGGTTCCCGGTTTTGAGGACGCGTACATCTCCCTCGTGGCGGACCAGTTGGGCATCACGGAGTCTCGGCGACTTCAGGGCGAGTACGTGATGGGGCGGGACGACCTGGACCGCACGTTTGAGGACGCAGTGGCGCGCACCGGACACTGGACGAAGTACGACTGCGCCTACAACATCCCCTATCGCAGTCTGCTACCGCGCGGGCTGGACAACCTGCTGGTCGCCGGCCGCTGTATCTCGGTCGATCACCGGGTGCACCATGCGACGAAAGAGATACCCCCATGCATGGCCACCGGTCAAGCGGCGGGGACCGCAGCGGCGATGGCGGCCGAAGGCGCGACGAGCGTCAGGGAAATTGATGTTGCCGCGCTGCGCAAGCGGCTACGAGATCAGGGCGCGATACTGGAGTAGGGCTGCGCCTAATCTGAGAGCCGGCTCTCAACGACTCGCAGCCGGCGCACGAGGACGGGGAGCATAGCCACCGCGATCTCCGGGTGGTTCCTCATCTCGGCGGTGAAGTCCCAGCGAGTCATCGCCAGGCACTCTGTGTCCTCGATGGCCCGCACGGTGGCGTTGCGGGGGAACCCCTCGAACAGCGCCATCTCACCGAAGAAGTCGTTTGGCCCTAACGTGGCCAGCACCTGTGGGCTGCTACTGCCCAGACCTTGCACGACCTCCACCTTGCCCGCGCTGACGACGAAGAACCCGGCGGCCTGATCGCCTTCGTTGATGATGATCTCCCCCGCCTTGAGAGAACGGGGTACCATCAGCTTTGCCAGCCGGTCAAGGTCGCGGCGGCCAAGCACGGAAAATATCGGGACGTTCTTCAGCATCTCTTCCCGGCCCATAGTGTTCCCTCCGGTGGTTTCCTGTGTGCGGATGGCCCAATTCTGTCAAAGAAAGGGGGAAGCCGTCAATAAGCGCCGGCCCGCCAACCCGCGCTCAGCCCTCGCGACGAGGCAAGATTACCACAGCGTTGCCTGGAGTCGTGATACCCTCACGCTCGTTCTCCGCCCAGACATCCAATTCCAACCAGCCCTCCGCATCGCGCTCGTACTTCGCCGTCACCCCGCCACGGCACAGCATCGTATCGCCCGGACGCTGCTGGCGTCGCATCTCGAACCGCAGCTTGCGCAGGAACCCTTCGTCGCCCATCCAGTCGGTAACCACGCGCACCAGAGCCGCCTGTATGAAGCCCGTGTTCATGAAAAGCTCCTGATGCCCCGCCTTCCTGGCGAAGGCCGGATCGAAGTGCAGCGGGTACCAGTCCTGCGATCCGCTGATCTGAAGGAACAGGCGCTTCGGGGTTATGTCGAGCGGGAAGCCCGGCAACTCCTGCCCCACCGCGATGTCTTCCCAGTAGGGCTGCGGCCGCTTCAAGTGCCTTCGGGTCTTGGATCGCTGCGCCGCGCCTCAGCCACCTCGTCCGGCGTGCGATGCGTCAGCAGCGTGTTGCGGATCACGCACACGGCCTCGTCACGCTGGTTGGAGATGATCGCTTCCGCCACGATCCATACCGCTTCTGGATCGAGCGTGATCGCCTTCTGGTACACGTCCGCCACGCGGCGCTTGACCGAGAGGTGATCGCCCACCTTGACGCGCTCGAACCACTCCACTTCCTGGCTCATGTTGACGATGCGCTTGCCGGGCGTAGGGACGATCGGGAAAAGCGGCTCAAAGACGGCGGGCCAGGGGCCGAGGCTGGCGAAGTAGAGCGCCAGCCAGCCCGACGGCGGACAGAGGACAGCCCCATGCGCCGTGCCCCCGGCGTAGTCGGGATCCAAGAACAGGGGGTTGTTGTCCTCCACCATGTGGCAGTGCCGGCGGATGGGGTCGTATTCGACCGGATAGCGGCCGCGAGCGGGCGCCGTCTCAAATCCAATGTACCTCCGGCGCACCGCCTCGATGTCGTATTCGGCGGCCAACGCTACCCCCCGGCGGCGACCGTCTGATGAACCTTCGAAAGGAACTCCGTAAGCACCCGATTGAACTCGGCTGGCTTCTCCATCTGCGGCCCGTGGCCGGCGCCCGCGATGATCACCAACTGGCTGCCCGGTATGCGCTCGTGTATGCGGCGGGACGGGCCCAAGAACGGCTCGTCGTTCTCGCCGCAGATGATAAGCGTCGGGATCTTGATGGCGGGCAGCTCGTCCAGAAGCGGCTTGTGGCCCATCGCCTGCGAAGCACAGTACAGATACGCCTCAACAGAGGTGAGGAGAAACTGCTCGCGCCACTTTTCCACGAACTGCGGCTGGGCGCGAAGCTGCGGTGCTTGCGGGTTGACGCGGAGCTGCTCTTCGAAGGCCGCTTCCATCCCTTGCGTCCGGGCGATCTCCGCCAGGTGGGCGCGCTGCTGCGTACGCATACCGTCGGGCGCTTCGGCGGCGGTGTCGACAAGCACCAGCGCGCGAAACGGCTCTGGGTGCCGCAGCGCGAGGTACTGGGCAACGTAGCCGCCCATAGAGTGGCCGGCCAGGTAACATTCTTTTATGCCAAGATGGCGGACAAGGCCGTGCACGTCGCCGGCCAGCGCCTCCAGCGTGTAGTCTTCCGGTCGAGTTGGCTTATCAGAGTGGCCGTGGCCGCGCAGGTCGACGGAGACCGTGCGGAAGCGTTGCGTGAGTGCGGGGATCGTCAGCGCCCAGTTGCGGGAGTTTCCCGTGTAGCCGTGGACAAGGACGATGGGGAATCCTTCTCCGGCTTCCCTGTAGTGCAGTTGCAGGCCGTTTGCGTGAGCGAAGGGCATATCGATACCTCCTTCTGCGGCCAGTGGGGCTGGAGCAGAGTGAGTATAGCACGCATGGCAAACCCCGTTGGCGATCTCTGTTGACAGTGAACGCGACGAAACGTATCGTGGCGACTTAGCGAAGCCGGTTGTTCGCAAACCGGAAAGCTGTGGACGGAGCGCGGCGATGAAGATGATCCTGGCCCACCCCCAGAAGTGCGTGGCCTGTCACCTGTGCGAGGGCGCCTGCTCCTTCAAGCACGAAGGCGCATTCCAGCCGGCGAAGACGCGCATCTTCGTCCACGACTTCGTCGACGAGGCCGTCTATCTGCCGGTCACCTGTTTTCACTGCAGCGACGCGCCTTGCCTGAGCAACTGCCCCACATACGCCATCAGCCGCGACGACAACGGCATGGTCCACGTTAACGACGACAAGTGCATCGGTTGCAAGATGTGCATGGTGGCCTGCCCGTTCAGCGTCATGGGGTTCCACGAAGAGCGGAACGTCTCCCAGGCCTGCGATCTCTGCGGCGGCGACCCGCAGTGCGTCAAGATCTGCACGTACGATGCGTTGGAGTACGTGGAAGTGAAGCCGATAGACTGGATGATCAGGCTGGAGCAGGCGGAGCGTCCCGCCGCTGCCGCCAGCTAGGAGTCTCACATGCCCTACGGATGGATAGGCCAGATATTGCGGGTGAACCTGACGGCAGGCTCCATCAAGAAGGAGCCCCTGAACATGACCTGGGCCAGCGAGTACATCGGCGGGCGCGGCCTGGGCACACGCTATCTGTACGAAGAGATCGACCCCAAGTGCGACGCCCTCAGTCCGGAGAACAAAGTCATCTTCGCCACCGGGCCTCTCACCGGGACATATGCTCCCACGGGCGGACGCTACATGGTCATCTGCAAGAGTCCCCTGACTGACGCCGTGGCCTGCTCCAACTCCGGCGGGTACTGGGGCCCGGAGCTGAAGTTCGCCGGCTACGACATGGTGATCCTGGAAGGTCGCGCTCCCAGGCCCGTATATATCTGGGTTTACAACGATCAGGTGGAGATTCGGGACGCCGCTCACGTCTGGGGGAAGAACACCGAGGAGACAGAGGACATCATTCGTGCGGAGACCGATCCGCAAGCGAGGATCACGGGGATAGGGCCTGCGGGCGAGAACCTGAACCGCGTGGCCTGCGTCATCAACGACAAGTCACGCGCGGCCGGGCGATCGGGCGTGGGCGCGGCCATGGGGTCCAAGAACGTCAAGGCGATAGCGGTGCGGGGCACGGGCGCCATTCAAGTGGCGGACGCGCTCCGGTTCGGGGAGCTGGTGTTCGAAGCGATGAAGGAGATCAACGCCTCGCCCGTCACCTCGATGGCGCTGCGGGGCATGGGCACCGCCTCCACGGTGGGCTTCACCAACTCCATCGGCATCCTCCCTACGGACAATTTCCAGCGAGGCCAGTTCGAGCTGGCCGACGCCATCTCCGGCCAGACAATCGCCAGCACCGTGCTGCGGCGGAACAAGGGTTGCTACTCTTGCCCCATCGGCTGCGCCCGGGTCACAGAGATCAAGCCCGGATCGAAATGGAGCGGCCGCGGCGAGGGCCCCGAGTACGAGTCGATCTTTGGGCTGGGCAGTGACTGCGGCGTAGGCGAGCTGGACGCCGTGCTGCACGCCAACTACCTGTGCAATCTGTACGCCGTGGACACGATCTCCGCCGGCGGCACCGTCGCCACGGCGATGGAGCTGGCGCAACGCGGCTACATCCCGCCGGAAGACCTGGCGGAGCTGGGCACCGAGCTCAAGTTCGGCAACGCCGATGCTGTCATGCGCTGTTTGGAGATGATGTCTTATCGCACGGGCAAGTTCGGAGACCTGCTGGCGGAGGGCGGATACCGCCTGGCGGAGCATTACGGCCACCCGGAGCTGTTCATGGGATCCAAGAAGCAGGACTTCGCCGCCTACGACCCCCGCGGGGCAAAGGGGATGGGACTGGGCTACGCCACATCCAATCGCGGCGCCTGCCACCTGCGCGGCTACTCCATGACGCTGGAGTGGTTCGCGCCTGCGGACAGCCGTCTGGACCCCTTCACGACAGACGGAAAAGCCGCCGCGCAGGTGATGCTCCAGGACAAGTGCGCCACTGAGGACGCCTCCGGCATCTGCACCTTCGCCACTTTCGTCGTGACCCCAGACAAGCTGGCGCCCATGTACAACGCCGCCACCGGCGAAAACCTGAGCACAGAGGAATGGATGACCGCCGGCGACCGCATCTGGAACCTGGAGCGGCTGTTCAACAACCGCGCCGGCCTCAGCCGCAAGGACGACAGCCTGCCTCCGCGCATGACGCGCGAGCCGCTGACCAACGGCGCCGTACAGAACCAGGTGGTGGAGCTGGCCCCAATGCTGGAGGAGTACTACCACCTGCGCGGCTGGGATGAGGACGGCAACCCCAACGCGGAGACGCTGGCCAAGCTGGGGATCGACGCGTGACCCACTACGTCATCCTGGGCAACAGCGCCGCCGGCCTGACCGCCATCGACGCCATCCGAGAGCGCGACAAATCGGGCCAGATCACTGTCATCTCCAAGGAGCCGGACGTCGCCTACTCGCGCGTGGCTCTGCCCTATATCCTCTCGCAAGAGAAAAACCTGCGTCAGATCACGCTGCGGGAAGACGATTACTTCAAGGCGAACAAAGTCGAGACGATCGTGGGTGTCGGCGCGGCCGCACTGGAGGCTGGGAACAAGACTGTGCGTCTGGAAGATAATCGCACTATCGGCTACGACAAGCTCTTCATAGGCACGGGATCGCTCTCTCGCGTGCCTCCGGTACAGGGTATCGAGGAGGCGGACGTCTGCTACCACTGGACGCTGGCGGACACCCGCAAGCTGCAGGGGCAGATGCGGGACGCCAAGAGCTGCTTCGTCATCGGGGCCGGTTTCATCAGCCTGCTCACCGTCAGCGCCCTCGTCAAGGTCGCGGCGCTCAAGTACACCGTGGTGGAGATGGCGGGCCAGGTGATGCCCCAGCTCCTGGACGAAGAGGGCGGGCGCGCCCTGGAGCGGGGGATGCGGCAGAAGGGGATCGATGTCGTCCTGGGCGACGTAGCGTCCAGCATCGAGCGCAGGAACGGCGGCTACCGCATCACCCTGAAGAGCGGCACCACCCACGACGCTGACATGATCGTCTGCGGCACGGGTGTGCGACCCAACGTCGATTTCCTGAAGGGGTCGGGCATCGAAATCGCCAGCGGGGTGCTGACCAACGAGCGCCAGGAGACGAACCTGCCCGATGTCTACGCCGCCGGCGACTGCGCTGAGGGGTTCGATTTCCTGACCGGCGAGCGGGCTATCCACGCTATCTGGCCCACGGCCATCGACCAGGGGCGCGTGGCCGGCGCCAACATGGCCGGGGACTCGCAGACGTATCCAGGTAGCCTCAGCTGGAACGTGACCGAGCTGTTCGGGCTGGCGTCGGCCTCCGTGGGCGCGTTTCGGCACCGCCCCGGCTGGGAGCCAGTCGTGTTCCACAATCCGGCAGCCAACACCTACCGCAAGCTCCTGCTGGAGGACGGCCACATCGTCGGCGCTGTCGTGATTGGGCGCGCGGAGCACATCCAGGACCTCGGCGTCGTACAAGCGATGATCCGGCGCAAGACGGACATCTCGCGCTTCCAGCACCTGCTGCGCGGGGAGCGCATCAACTACGGCATGCTGGCCTACGAGACGGTCAAGAAGTAGACACCTGCCATGAAGGTGAAGGTGGAGCTCCAGGCGTACCTGGAAGCGTACGCACCTAACGGCCAGGGCATCTTCGAGTACGAGATCCCCGAGGGGACGCGAGTCATCGACCTGGTCAGGCAGCTGGGTGTGCCGGAAGAGCTGGCCAGCGTGATCGTCGTCGGCAACGCCAGCGTGGACCTCGCGCATCCGCTCAAGGAAGCGGACCAGGTGACGCTGATCCCGCCGCTGGCCGGCGGCTAGCGCAGACTCGCACTCCCCGTAACACACCAGAGCTCACGTCGTCTTCCTTATTGACACCGGTTGCGAATGCGCTCATAATGCAACTGCAACCAATTGCATTTGCTTTCACTGGCATTCAAGAGGAACATCGATATGAGCTGTGAAACAGAGACCGCCGTCGTCCTGCGGGACGCCGGACAGAAGGTGACCCCCCAGCGCATGCTTATCCTTTGCACCGTGCGCCACGCACAGCACCACACGACTGCCTCCGAGATTCTGGATGAGGTGCGGCGCGCCTATCCCTACGTCGACGCGTCAACCGTCTACCGCACCCTGGGCTCGGCTGCAGGGCTGGGCCTGGTGAGCGAAACGAAGATGGGCTCCGGCGATACGGAGTTCGAATGGATCGGCAAGGACCGACATCACCACCTGATCTGCCGCGCCTGCGGCGGCGCCAGCTCGCTGGACAACAGCTATCTGGACGCCCTGGCGACCGCTCTCTACGACGAGCTGGGGTTTCAGGCGGACCTGGGTCACTTCGCCATCTTCGGAGTCTGCCAGGAGTGCCGGCACAAGGCGCAAGACGCCGGCGCTGTCTCTGTCGAGCGGCCGGACTAGAGGGCACACCCATGCACGAGGTCTTCGTCCTAGGCTTGCCCCTCCTCTCGATCACAGGATCGCTGGGCATCATCGGCGCCGCCGTCGCCCTGGGCATCCGCCACGGCATCGACTGGGACCACATAGCCGCCATCACGGACATCACCAGCACCACGGCGGCCTCTGTTGATCCGGAGGAGAAATGGCTGATACGCGAGCCCGGCGTCATGCTGACGGACGAGTCGCACCACGCCCTCGTCCACGCCGACCCGGACGCCGATCACGTGCACGGGCCGGTAGACGTACCCGAGCCGGAGCGCGTAGGCGTCAGCGCAAGAGCCGGCTCGCCGCCCCACTGGGGCGAGGCGACGCACGTCAATCGCGAAGGCGAAGCCTCCCGCGAAGGGCACGTCGCGGCCGCCGTCAGCTCCTACGTCAGGCGCCAGCGGCCGGCCCTCCTTCTGGGCACGATGTACGCCGTCGGCCACGGCAGCGTCGTGTTCGTGCTGGGGCTATCAGCACTGCTCGCCAAGCAGATTCTACCGGACTGGATCGATCCCATCATGGAGCGGGTCGTCGGCGTCACCCTGCTCTTTCTCGCGGCCTACCTCTTCTACTCCGTCTATCGGTTCTTCCGCGGCGGCGATGAGTTCCGCATGCGCAGCCGCTGGATGCTGGTCTTCGCAGGCATCCGCAACGCGTTCGAGGCCGTGCGTTCACGCGTGCTCGGCAAGCCACGGCGGCATGCGCACCAAGCTCAGCGCTACGGCATCCGGACCGCCACCGGCATCGGAATGATCCACGGCATCGGCGCGGAGACGGGCACGCAGGTCCTCGTCATCACTGCGGCTGTCGGCGCGGACAACCAGGTGGCAGGCGTTGTGGCCCTTGTCGGCTTCCTGATTGGGCTGCTGATCTCGAACTCCGTGGTGACAGTGATCAGCACCGTCGGCTTCGTCTCGTCGCGGCAGCGTCAGGGGATCTACGTGGCTGCCGGCCTCCTGGCGGCCGTGTTCAGCCTGTTCGTCGGCCTGTACTTCGTCCTTCAGTCGTCGGACGCGCTGCCGAACCTGGACAAGTACTTCGGCTGGATCGGCGGTTCCAGTTGATTAACGCCCGCTTCGCACGCCGCCCGCGACCGCTCTGAAGCTACGCCGCGCCGACCTTGATGTCGTCGCCGTCCACTTGCACCCGATAAGTCGCTATGGGCTCCGTCGGCGGCTCACTTACGACTTCCCCGGTGCGGACGTTGAACTGGCCGCCGTGGAAGGGGCACTCGACGACATCGTCCGTCAGAATTCCCTCGCCCAGGGGCCCGCCGCGGTGCGTACACTCGTTGCTGAAGGCGACGAACTCGCCGCCCAGGTTGGCGACCACCACCTCTTCCCCATCCACCTCGACGATCTTCATCTCGCCCGGCGGCACCTCGCCCACGCTGGCCACCTTCACGAACTCTCCCATGCAGACCCTCCTGGAATTTCGAAAGCGAATTGTGGAGTAATCATAGCACGCCGACATCGTAATGTTGCGGAGCGGCCGATCGCTGGACGCCGGAAGCGTCTACGGGAGGGGCACGTCTGTGTCGTCCCAGTAGGTGAGCGACTTGACTCTGTTGTCCGCTGCTACCTCGAACGTGATCCAGCCACGCGCCTTCTCTCCAGGCTGCAACGTGACCTCCGGGAACTGCGGACGGGCTCCGTAGTTGACAGGGCTGTAGGCGAAACCCTCGGAGTCGGTCAGCTTGAACTCGTACGCCTCCACCCAGAACGGACCCCGCGCATCGGCAGCGTTCTGCAGAGTGAGCTCCACCGCGACGAAACGGCGTTCGGCTGCGGCCGAGGATGCGTCTCCGGTCCAGGGGTCGACCACCCGCGTGGCGTCGACATCGAAACGGTAATCCCCGATCTTCTTGTCGTCGGAGCCCGAGAGCGAGCCGCTGCCCACGGCGCCGATGGCCACGATGACCGCAATGGCGATGACTGACGCGAAGAGCACCGACACGCTCTTATGGACGGGCCTCCCGCGTGTGCCTGGAGCGCAGCCCGGACAACGGACGCCAACGTCCGTGTGCACCGTGCAGCGTGGGCAGACAGGCGTCTCGCAACGCCCGCAGCTTACCGCCGTTTCTTCGTCGTGCTTTGGACAACGCATATCCTGGGATCCCTTCGCGTTATGTGCGGCCCACGAATTAGACCCCCGCGCCGAGTTCGGCGTTACAGAATCTTCACCTCGGCGTTGTAGATGAAGAGACCCGTGTGTTAACATCTGTCAAGCAGTAAAGAGCTGCCCTGACCTTTAATGCGGTCCTGCGAGGCCGCCAAGGAGCGAGACAATGGTACATGCGCATGCCCCGGCACGCGCTGAAATAGACTGCGGAACCAGCTCCTCTTGCCCATTTGGCGAGAGGAGCTTTTCTTTCGCCCCGACATTGGTTGGTCGAGGCCCGCGGTGAACGGGCACATCGTCCTCTCCGCCGAAGATATGCGTCGCGCCATACGGCGCATCGCACATGAGATCGTGGAGCGCAACCACGGCCTGCAAGACGTAGTGCTGGTGGGGATGCGCACCCGCGGCGTTCCCCTAGCCCAGCGGCTGGCCGCTGCGATCCAGGAGTTCGAGGGCGAGGCTGTGCCGATCGGCGCCCTGGATATCGGCCTCTACCGTGACGACATTCCGCAGATGGAGCTGAAGGCTCGCATTCAGCCCACGGAGATGCCCACCGACATCGATGGCAAGCGGGTGGTGCTGGTGGACGACGTCCTGTACACCGGGCGCAGCATCCGCGCCGCCCTGGACGCGCTCACAGATTTCGGCCGCCCAGCGAACATTCAGCTCGCCGTGCTTGTCGACCGTGGACACCGTGAGCTGCCGATCCGGCCAGACTACGTGGGCAAGAACATCCCCACGGCTCTCGGCGAAGAGGTCCAAGTCCTGCTGGAGGAGACCGATGGGCTGGACGAGGTGAGGGCTATCCCCTCGGAGGCGGAGCGATGACCCGTTCGACAGGCTCAGGGCAGGCCCAGGGAAGGTCCGCGAAAGGCATCGCCACGACGCTGGAAACGCAGGCGCCGTGGACGCGCCGCGACCTGCTGGACCTGGACGAGCTCTCTCGCGCCGAGATTGAGACGCTGATGGAGACAGCGGACGCCATGAAGGAGGTGCTGGGGCGCGACGTGCCGCGCGTGCCGGCGCTGCGCGGCACCACCGTCGTCACGCTTTTCTACGAGGACAGCACACGCACACGCGCCT
>JBGPMY010000017.1:0-14321 GCA_041487235.1 Dehalococcoidia bacterium | reverse complement strand
GGATCTTGCCCTGGCGCTTGAGCTCCTCCAGGGTGGCGAACAGCTCATCGCTCTCTATCGCCCAGAGGCGAGGGTTGTGGAGCTGGTAGACGTCGATGTAGTCGGTGCGCAGCCGCTGCAGGCTCCGCTCCAGGGCGAAGCGCACGTAGTCCGGGCTGAAGTCCTGAGGCAGCTCCTTCTGCCCTTGACGCCGTTCGCCGTACTTGTAGAAGTCGTAGCCGAACTTGGTGGCGATGACGATCTTATCGCGGACGTGGCCGAGGGCGTCGGCCAGGAGCGTCTCGCCCTTGCCGTTGCCGTAGGTGTCGGCGGTATCGAAGAAGGTGACGCCCAGGTCGTATGCCCGGCGCAGGAGGTCGGCGGCATGGTTGTCGTCGTCGATGCCCCACCAGCCGGTGCTGAGCGTCCAGAGGCCAAAGCCCAGGGCCGAGAGCTTCAGGTCTGAGTTGGGCAGCGTACGGTACTTCATCGCGATTCCTTTATGTCATGTGAAATGGTCGCCGGATCGCTAAATATTATATCTCCCTATCGCTGCGAGTCCGCAAGCCAGCTTTCGTCAGGTTTGGGACGCGTACGCCTTCGCGGAGGGTGAAGTATCGCCACCGCACCTTGAAAGGTGCGGCATGTCGAGCCGGTTCCTCCACCGCAGCTTGAAAGCTGCGGCATGACTCCCCGTCGCGTTCCAGCGGCGCGCACGTGCCGTCGACACCCCAGCGGCCAGGTCAATTGAGCAGCAGGACGACAGCCACAGCAACGGCGAAGGCGATGACGGCGCTGCGCAACCAGAACTGGCCCAGCTTGCGAGCGACGTGCACGCCGATGTAGCCTCCGGCCAGGGCCCCGGCGGCCATGAGGGCGGCCGGCCCCCACTCCACCGGGCCGAAAACCCCGAAGTAGACGACGGCGACGGCGTTGATCATCAGCGAGAGCATCCCCTTCAGCGCATTGGAGTGCTGGATATCGTCCGGCAGGAGGATGCCGAGGACGGCGATGGTGAGGATGCTGAGCCCGGCCCCGAAGTAGGCCCCGTACACGGCGAGGAGAAACATGCCTGCATGCAGCGGCAGCGGCACGTGGTCGCCCCCTCTGGAGTTGAGATGGTGATGGGCAGCGAAGGCGGCGAGCCGGTCCTGGAATAGCATGAGGAGCGCGGAGAAGAGGATGAGGAAGGGCACGATGGTGCGGAAAGTGTCGCCGGGGGTCGAGAGGAGGATGGCGGAGCCGGCGACGGCGCCCAAGGCCGTTGGCGCCACGAGGGCTATGACCCGCCGCCGCTGTCGTCGCAGCTCCGGCCGGTAAGCCAGGGATCCCCCTAGATAGCCAGGCCAGAGCGCCACGGTATTAGTGACGTTGGCGGCCTTGGCCGGGTAGCCGGCAGCCAGGAGGGCGGGGAAGCTGACGAGGGAACCGCCGCCAGCGACGGCGTTGATAGCGCCGGCCGCGAAGGCCCCGGCCAGCAGCCCCAGCGCCTCGAGGATGTCCATGTATTGCGGTGGGTTGCCTCTACAGGAGGGACGCCAATGGGCTAGCAAGGACGGCGGGAGACATTTGCACCGAGTGTCGCATCTAGTCCTCCGAGCCGTCAACGAATCACGCCATAACAGGGCATCTAGTATATTTGGGCTGATTGCGCGATGCTGGAAATATGAGTAAAGAAGAGCCGGCGCCGATCCTGGAGGTGGAGAACGTCACCAAGGCTTTCGGGGGGGTGAAGGCGGTCAGCGGATGCAGCCTCACGGTGGCCCAGGCCAGCATTACCGGGCTGATTGGCCCCAACGGCGCCGGCAAGACCACGCTCTTCAACCTCATCACCGGCTTTCTGAAGCCAGACTCAGGACGAATACTGTTCCGGGGCGAACGCATCGATGGCCTGCCCCCGCATCGCGTCTTCCGCAAGGGGATCGTGCGCACGTTCCAGATACCGCGCGAGCTGAAGAGCATGACGGTGCTGGAGAACCTGATGCTGGTCCCGCCTGACCAGGCGGGGGAGCATATCTGGAACCCGTGGCTATTCAGCGCACGCGTCTCCAAGCAGGAAGAGGTGATATTCGAGAAGGCGAACGAGGTGCTGGCGTTCGTGGAGCTGGCGCACCTGCGCGACGAGTACGCCGCCAACCTCTCCGGCGGGCAGAAAAAGCTGCTGGAGCTGGCGCGGACGCTGATGTGTGACCCCAAGATGATCCTGCTGGACGAGCCGGGCGCTGGCGTCAACCGCGTGCTGATGCAGAAGCTGGTGGCAGACATCGAGCGGCTGCGGCGGGAGCTGGGGATAACGTTCTTCGTTATCGAGCACGACATGGACCTAGTGACGCGGCTGTGCGATACGGTGATCGTCATGAGCGAGGGGGCGAAGCTGGCCGAAGGCACTCCGGACGAAGTGAGGGCCGACGAGCGGGTGCTGGAGGCGTACCTAGGGGGCCAGTACCGGTGAAGGTTGTTCTGGAAGCGCGGGGGATCGTCAGCGGTTACGACGAGGTGGAGATCCTGCACGGCGTCTCCGTGTCTGTCCACGAAGGCGAGATGGTGGCGGTCATCGGCCCCAACGGCGCCGGGAAATCGACCTTGCTGCGGGCGATCTTTGGCCTGCTGCCGGTACGTTCCGGCGCCGTCTTCTTGCAGGGGGAGGAGGTCACGAACCTGCAGCCGGACCGCCTGGTGGGCAAAGGTTTGGGATACGTGCCGCAGGTGGAGAACGTATTCCCCACACTGACGATCAGCGAGAACCTGGAAATGGGCGGCTTTGTCCGGCGCGACGGCGTGGGGCAGCGGCTGGATCAGGTGTACGACCTGTTTCCGGACCTGGCCGGACGAAGGCAGGAGAAGGCGGGCAGGCTCTCCGGCGGCCAGCGACAGATGCTGGCGCTGGCCCGCGCCCTGATGCTGGACCCGCAAGTGCTCCTTCTGGACGAGCCTTCGGCCAGCCTTTCGCCGAAGATGGTTGGAACCCTGTTCGAGCGAATAGGCGAGATCAACAAGTCTGGCACGGCCATCCTGCTGGTGGAGCAGAACGCGCGCGAGGCGCTAAGCTTGTGCCACCGTGGCTACGTGCTGGCCATGGGCCTGAACCGGCTGGAGGGCGAGGCGCGCGGCCTGTTGGACAACGAAGAAGTTGGCAAACTTTACCTGGGAGCGTGACCGGTGGCCACCTTAGAAGCCGCGTACGGGCGCCTGCGCGACCAGTTGCGTGACCTTAGGCGCGTCGCGGGTCATGTTATCGCCGGCCCGGCGCTGTGGGTGCTGTTCGCTGTGCTCGCCGTCTACTCCGCCGTGAATCCGGACACACGTCAGCTGTTCGTCGTTGGTGTCGTAGTGGGGAGCATCTACGCCCTGGGATCGATGGGCCTGACGCTTACTTATGGGATTCTGAAGTTCGGGAACTTCGCCCACGGCGACATGATGATGCTGGGTGGATACTTCGCCTTCTTCGCGCTCACGGGCCAGATCCTGGGCGAGCGCGGGGACATCGAAGCCTCATGGGGGCTCGACTCGCTCCCCGCCGCCACAGACGGCATCGCGGGCCTCTCCTTCGGCTACGGCCTGATCATCGCTACGGTCGTCGCCGTCGCCGCGATGAGCGCGCTCTCGCTGGGCATTGACCGTGCTGTGTACCGGACTCTGCGCCGCCGCAAGAGCGGCATAGTCATCTTCTCCATAGCGTCCCTGGGCGTGGCGATCGCGGCGCGGAGTGTAATACTCATCTTCTGGGGGCCGGACCCCCGCGTTTTCGTGAGCGGCATCCACCCGGCCAAATCGCTGCCCTTCGACATCACCCTCAAGGCGGACCAGATGTTCATCCTGGGCGCGGCCGTTACCCTCACCATCCTTGTCTCGCTACTCTTGTACCGCACGAAGCTAGGAAAGGCGATGCGCGCAATGTCGGACAACCCCGACCTGGCGCGCATCAGCGGCATCAACACAGAGCGGATCATCCGCTGGACGTGGATCATCGGCTCCACCCTGGTGGCCATCGCCGGCGTGCTTCTGGCTCTCCAGTCCCAGCTGAACCCCCAGCTGGGCTTCGTCATCCTCCTGCCGCTGTTCGCTTCCGCGATCCTGGGCGGCGTCGGCAGCCCCGCCGGTGCGCTGGTCGGCGCCATGATTGTGGGGATCTCACAGGAGGTTTCCATCGACTACTTCGCGCCCGGCTACAAGCCGGGGGTGGCCTTCGTGATACTGATCTTCATCCTCTTGCTGCGCCCCAACGGTCTGTTCGGAGCGAAGGCATGAGCAAGCTGGCGATTCCGCAGCGGATGGGCGCCCTGAAGGCAAACCAGGTAGCCACACCGCTGGTTGTCCTGGCCATGACCGCCGCTGTCGTCATCATGCCGGCGGAGAGGTCCGGCTGGGACGTGGGCGGGACCGTCTCGTTCCTGGCCGTCTTCGCCACGACGGTGGCGATCTTCGGTATCTTCACGTTAGGCCTCAATGTGCAGTGGGGATATGCTGGCGTCTTCAACTTCGGCGTGGCGGCCTTCTTCCTGGTGGGCGCTTACACAGCCGCCGTCTTCACCAAGGGACCTGCCGAGCCCCCATTCGAGCGGTACGTCGGCGGGCTGGGCGACAAGCTGGCCTTCATACCCTTCGTGGACAGCGACCAGTGGCTGCCGTTCCTGATTGGCACGCTCGCCGCGGGCGCATTCTGCGGCGTCCTGGCGTTCCTGCTCTCCATCCCCACACTGCGGCTGCGCGAGGACTACCTGGCCATCGCCACCATCGGCATCGCCGAGCTTGTGCGCAACGTCAGCGTCGAGGAGCGCGGCCTGGTGAACAGCTCGAAAGGGCTGGTGGGGATACCACGACCCTTCAGCGATTACTTCGACCCCGGCGACTACAAGTACGTGTACTTGGGCATCGCTGTTGGTGTGCTGCTCCTGCTGTTCTTGCTTGTGGAGCGCGGCATTCGCTCGCCCTGGGGCCGGGTGTTGAGGGCGCTCCGAGAGGATGAACTGGCCACGGAGGCCAGCGGAAAGAACGTTTTCGCGTTCAAGGCGCAGGGGTTCGTGCTGGGCGCCGTCATCATGGGAGTCGGCGGCTCGGTCTACGCGTACGAGCAAGGCGCCGCATCCCCGGATACGTTCACCCACTTCTTCGGCACGTTCATCTTTTGGGCCATGCTCATCGTCGGCGGCTCCGGCAATAACCGGGGCGCCATCCTGGGCGCATACATGGTCTGGGGTTTCTGGATCATCGCCCAGCAGCTCCAGGGCTATGACTTGCCGGAGGTGTTCAAGAACCGCATCTTCTTCATACGGGACTTCATCCTGGGATCGCTCATCGTGATTGTCCTGCTCCTCCGGCCGCAGGGGTTGCTAAGGGAGGAGCGGCGGGTCTCGATATCGGTGGAGCGCCGTGTCAGGAAGCTGCGACATCCGCCGAGGGCGCCACCGGCAGGGCAGCCGGCCGAATCGCCGCCTGACTGACGACGAAGAAGGGGGCTGACCACAGGGTCAGCCCCCTTCGGTTATCCGGCTAGCCGCGCTTACGTTAGGGACTCGAGCGCGTGCAGGAGCACAGGGTCAATACGCGCCACCTGGTCAAGCGTCTGGAAGTCCAGATTGGCGGTGGTGAGTTGCTCTATCTTGTTTGCTTTCAGGTCAACCTTGAACGTCTTGTCAGTGACGAAGGTCTGGTTGGCCGCGTCGATGTGCCACATGTCGATGGCACCCAAGAGAACGTCACCGTTTGCGTCCCACTCCACGGAGCCGGCTGCGCCCTGGTAGTCGATATCTTTGCCGGCGCGGACGGCTTCCAGGGCGGTCTTTATCCCCTCGGGAGGCGGCGCCACGGGATCACCGGGAGCGTTGCCGATGTCGCGAAGCGCATCGCGGATCTTGGTGCCGTCGGTGGACTTGGCCTTCTCCGCCGCCAGAGCTATGGCGATGACGGCGTCATAGGCCTCCTTAACGTACGGTACCTTGTAGAGCGAGCCGTACTCGGCCACGTAGGCAGCATCGAACTTGGCGCTGAAGTCGGCGGGAGGTAGCGAACCGGGAGAAGTCCCTCTCATGCCGTTAAAGCTGCTCCAGCCCAGGGCCTTGAACATCTTGTCGTCCTTGGTGCCGTCCACGAAGACGAAGGTCTTTATCAGATTCTGCTCGATGGCTTCCTTCAGGTAGACCTGCGCCTGGCCCACCGGGTAGCTGATTGCAACCAGCGCCTCAGGGCTGTCCTTTACGCACTGGTTCAACTCGGACACGTAAGTTGTCGCAGCGGTCTGGTCGGCGTGGGAGACTGCCGCGGTGACCTTGCCACCGCCAGCCTCGTACGCCTTCTGGAAGTTCTCCACCAGCCCCTGGCCGTAGGCGTTGTTCACGTACATGGCGCAGACCTTCTTGTATTTGAGGTCCTCGCCCACCAGCTTGGCGAGCACGGCACCCTGAGCCGCATCCGAGATGGGCACGCGGAACAGGAAGTCGTTGTCCACCAGCTTGGTGAGGGCAGGCGATGTGGACGCGTGAGAGATCTGCGGTATCTTGGCCGGCACTGTAACCGACTCGGCCACCGCCGCCGTTACGCTGCTGGCCAGGGAGCCGACGATGGCGTGGACCTTCTCGATGTCAACCAGGCGTCTCGCCTCGGCGACCCCGGGCTGCGTAGAGGTCTGGGAGTCGCCCGTCACCACCTGCACGGGCTTCCCAAAAACGCCGCCGGCGGCGTTGATGTGCTTGATCGCCAGCTTAGCCCCGTTTTCTTCCTCGGGCCCGAACGAGCCGAGGGCGCCTGTGTAGTCCAACAGCAGACCGATCTTGAGAGGCCCCTGCGCAGCCACAGCCGCAGCCGTCGTGGCCCCCGCAGTGGGCGTACCTTTCGTCTCGTCGCTGCTGCCGCAGGCGACAAAAGCCACGAGGGCTACCAGCGACACCACCATGATCCCCAGCCATTTGTGGCGAACTAGCCACTGTGCCATGAGCGTGCCTCCTTATGCGGTACCAGCTAATAGCTGTCGAACCTGACGCTAACGTAATCAGGGGTGTGCCCAAAGTCAAGCCAATTCCTGGCCTTTGTTATGGCAATGGCGGCCCTGGCGCTAAATCGGGCCATCACCTAGGCTGCTAGTCAGGATATGGAAGTGGATCAACGGAGCTGGATGGCCCGTGATGAGTAGGATGTCCCCTCTGCGGTTCGGAAGCCGCGTCAAGTTCCAGGACCGCTGGGAAGGGCGCGTGGCCGCTCTCGACGTCAACGAGGAGTGGGAAGTGCTCAACGTCACCATCAAGCGCGGGTTCCTGCGGGCCTCCAGCGTCAAGCTGCCTCTCTCTGCCGCCTCGGGCTGGTCCGATGGCGAGATGGCGTTCGACGGCTTCACAAGCGCCCAGGCATTTTCGCGCGAAGTGCCGCCGGTGGCGGCGCCGGCGCGGACGCTATCGCAAGAGACGCCGCTTAGCCTGGCCGGGGCGCGGTTGGCCGGCCTTCTGGTGGACCGCATCGGGAGGAAGGCGACCGATGTCCTGATACGGCAGGGCGTTGCATCGGATCGGGAGAGCCGCGTTGGCGTAGCCGAGATCAGCTTCGAAGGTAAGACGATGCACGTGGCGGTGCAAACGGAGAGGCTGCCGGTCTACCGCAGCGACGATGAGCTGCGCGAGCTGGCGCGGCAGGCTCTGGCCAAAGATCGCAACCTGATGGCGGACGAGCTGCGCGCGCTGAGCGTGGACGTGTCCAACGGCAGAGTTAGTCTGGCCGGCAACGCGCGCACCAAGCAGGCGAAGGAGAGCGCGCGGCGCGCGGCCCTGGAGGTGATCGGTCCCATGCTGAAAGACGACGTCGTCGACGATGTCCAGCTGGAGATGGATATCGGGCTGGCGCTGGACAGGGCGGGGCTGCAGCGCGCGGCCCAGGTGTATGCGCGCTCCTCCCTGGGCCAGGTCACACTGTTCGGTTATGCGCCCTCGTCCAGAGCGCTCGATGAGATATTGCGTGTGGTTTCGCGGGTGCCCGCTGTGCGCCGGGCGCAGAGTCGCATCGAAGTGCGCGCCGAGAACGGGGCTCCCGCCGGTGACGGCGCACCTGCCGTCGCCGTGTAAAGCGGGGCCACCTCGCGTCAAGAGGCGGTAAGGGCGACCATACGGTCGCTGCTACGCGGGTCTGATCCGGGCGATTAGCGGGCGGCGTGCCAGACGCCCATGTGGTCGCCCACGGCCTTGTGGTAGGCGCCGGGCTGGTAGTAGCGGTCGTAGAACTCGGTCTCCAAATGGTGGGCCTGGAACCAGATGTTCATCATCATGGGGTCGATAGTGGCCGGGAAGCGGCCGTAGGTGTCCCAGACGTAGGTGCAGAGCGCCTTGGTGGCCTCCAGGCACCAGTCCGGCGTCTTCTGGACGACCTTGTCGAGGGACTGGCGGTCCTTGAAGGGCGCCGGGCCGCCTTCTTCGCGGTAGATGCCACGGGTGCCCCACTTGGCGTCGAAGATGGCCTGGGCGGCGGCGGCCATGTCCGGGTAGTAGGGCGGGCAGTAGGACTCGAAGTGGCCGTCGATGCCCACCGGCGCCGGGCGAGGCCCCATCTGCGGGTTGAGCGGCTTGATGGGCCCCATCTTGGTCGGGATGTGGAAGCGGAAGCCCATGAGGCCCATGATCATCGGCCCCACAGAGGAGCTGAATATCCAGCCGCCCAGGCCCATGGCCTGCAGAGCCAGATACATGTTCTGCAACATGATCGCCTGTTCCGTGCCCGGGATAACCACGGCCATGGCGCCTTCCAGCGACGAGAGCGGGTAAGCCTTGGCCCGGTCCAGGTATCCCTTATCGGCCCACTCCTTCAGGGGCTCTGCGTTGTTGTTCAGGTCATCGTAGGGGTAGAAGGAATTGGGCTCGTCCATCATGAGCATGAGGACGTTGATGTACTCCCAGGTGACATCGCTGATGGGCATGAACAGAGTGCTGCCCGGCTGGTTGACGTTCCACCAGTTGAAGGGCTGGGTGACGCCCGCGACCATCGGCACGCCCAAGCGCCCCTGGCCGATCTGGACGGTGTTGGCGCGAAACGCCTGCACTATCTTCTCGCGGTCGTCCAGGGACTCGAACTCCTGCATGGCGGAGGGCAGCTTGTCCCGCAGCTTCACCAGGTAGGTGCCTTCGTCGTTGGTGAAGAATAGCTCCGTCCCGTGGGAGCCGCAGGCGCTGGCGTAGACCCGGCCGACGAACTGGATCATGGTGTTGCCGCACCAGTTGCTGCCGGCCTGGTCGTTGAAGGGGAGGTCGGAGAGGTTGAGGCCGCTGATGCCGGTCCCCGCCATCACCAGCATCGCCTCTTCGATCTCGTCGAGGGGAACCGGCTCTTTGGTGGACTTGAAGGGCGCCACTCCAGCAGGCATCTCGGCGCCCAGCGGGAAGCGGCGCGCCCGGCGCTGGAAGATGGCATCGAAGAGGGGATAGTTCCAGGCTTTCTGCACCGGCTCTATGGAGCTGACCGGCTCCGCTACGACGCTGCGCTTCACAGTCATGGGATCGTCCTTTCTACAAACTGTGCAGTTCGGGCAGGCGGGCTGGAAATGAAAGGGAGAAGGGCGGCCCGTGAGACAGATTATATACCCTGTAGTCAACTGTTGGGGGAATGCTATCATGAGACAGAGTTCACTTGATTTTCGTCTACCTGGACCTCCTCCATGTCAACGCCGTCGCCGCCTTTGTCTTCTTCGGCGCCATCGTCAGCGCTCTTGTCACGGGCATCTCTTTCCACGAGTTCTCGCACGCGTACGTAGCGGACACGCTGGGGGACGGGCTGCCCCGCAGCCGCGGTCGCGTCACGCTGAACCCGCTGGCGCATTTGGAGCCGGCCGGGACGATCCTGCTGTTCATCGTGGGTTTTGGCTGGGGGAAGCCGGTGCCGGTGAACCCGAACGCTACGCGCAACCCGAAGGCGTCGCTGGCTATCACGGCGGCGGCGGGCCCGCTGTCTAACTTCCTTGTGGCGGCGCTGGCCGGACTTCCGCTGAGGCTGGGCCTGGTGGCCTGGCTGCCACCCTTCAATCCCAATGTCGTCAACTTCCTGGTCTTCGGCCACTGGAACGCGGAGCAGTACATCGGTCTCTATCTCAGCTCCATCGTCCTGGTCAGCCTGATACTGGGCGTGTTCAACCTGATCCCCATCGCGCCGCTGGACGGCTTCAAGGTGGCGGTGGGGGTGCTGCCGCGGGAGCTCTCCCGCAGCTTCGCCCAACTGGAGCAGTGGGGGCCGGCGATCCTCATCGGCCTCATCGCGCTGCCCTTCCTGACGGGCGGGCGCTTCGGCATCCTGTTCCAGGCGATGCGCCCGCTGATCAACGCGCTGGCGCATCTTTTCGCCGGCATCAATGGCGATGTCTACAGTTAACCGGCCGCTGTACCGGACGCGTCAGTTCTTCGTTGCCCTCAGGCCCAGGGTCAACGAGGCCGAACTGAACGAGGCGAGCGCCCTCCTTGGCGAGCGGCTGATGCCGCTGTTCCTATCGATGGCCCGGCGCGACCAGCGCCACTGTCTGGATGTCTATCGAGCGTTGCTGAGAACGGCCTGCCGCGACCAGGACGTGTTGCTGGCGGCGCTTCTGCACGACGCCGGAAAAGGGGAGTTGGCCGGCGCTCGCGTGCGTCTGTGGCATCGGGTGGCGTACGTACTGCTGGCGGCAGCGTCCCCCCGGCTGCTGGCGCGGCTGGCCGGGGGGCGCGGCGGCCTGGCGGCGCTCCACCACCACTGCGAGCGCGGGGCGCTGCTGGCGGAGGCGCACGGCGCGCCCCAGGAGGTGGCCGATCTGATACGGCGCCACGAGGAGAGTGACCGCCGGGACCCGCGGCTCCTCCTCCTACGCGCGGCGGACGACTCCAGCTAAGCGGCGTAGGGCCGGCCAGCAAGCAGCGGGGCGCGGCAAGAAGTGCCCCTACGCCATCGTTGCAGCCGGCGTCGTATACTAGGCTGGTGAAGACGCGATGACGAAGAGCGACAGCAAGAAGCGCATAACCATCATCGGCACGGGCCTCATCGGCGGCTCCATCGGCCTGGCGTTGAAGGCGGCGAGCCTCAACGGCATCGAGATCGTGGGGCACGACCGCGAGCGCGGGGTCGACAATCAGGCGGAGCGCAAGGGCGCCATCGACAGGGCAGAGCACAACCTGCCGCGGGCGGTGCAGGGCGCGGCGATGGTGATCATCGCGACCCCGGTGCTGGCGGTGCGAGAGGTGATGCAGCAGATCGCGCCCGACCTGGAGGAGGGGGCCGTCGTCACTGATACGGCGAGCACCAAGGCCCATGTTATGCAGTGGGCCAAAGAGCTCCTGCCGCCGCACGTCAGCTTCATCGGCGGGCACCCCATGGCCGGGAAGGAGACTGCGGGGATCGAGCACGCCGAAGCGACGCTGTTCCGCGGCAAGGCGTACTGTGTGTGCCCGGCGGTGGACGCCCCGGACACCGCCATCAAGAGCGTGCTGGGGCTGGCGCAGATCGCCGGCGCCGAGCCGATGTTCCTGGACCCGGAAGAGCACGACGTCTACGCAGCGGCGGTCAGCCACCTGCCGCTGATGATCTCCACGGCCCTGTTCCACCTTCTGCGTTCCAGCCCTGCCTGGCCCGACATGGGCCTTATGGCATCCAGCGGTTTCCGCGATGTCACGCGGCTGGCCTCCGGCGACCCGCAGTTGAGCCACGATATCTGGGTAACCAACCGCGAGGCGGTGATCCACTGGCTGGACCGCATGGCCTCAGAGCTACAGCGGTTCCGCGACCTCCTTCAGGACGCCAAGGACGAGACGTTATTGGAGACGTTTGCGCGGGCGCAGGTAGAGCGAGAGAGCTTCTTGAAGCAGCCACCGCGAAGGAAGCCCGTGGCCGCCACGGAGGCACCGGACGCCGGCAACGCGATGATGGACTTACTGGTCGGTGGCATGGTGGCGGAGCGGATGCGCAAGATACAGAAGCTGCCGGAGCTGATGAACCAGCCGCGTTCCCAGACCAAGGCGGAACCCGAAGGTCAGCAGGGCGCGCCGGAGAAGGCGAAGCGCGGGCCATCGCTGGCGGAGCGAATCGCCGAAGGCGTGCGGCATGACCTGGAGAAGATGGAGCAGAAGCGCGCCCGAGAAGAGGCCAACAAGGAAGACTCCGGGCGGCAAGAAGAATAGGGATGCGTCAGAGCGTAACTTCCCCGCGCCGGCTGCGCGGCACGGTTACTCCCCCCGGCGATAAGCCGATCTCCCACCGGGCGGCCATCTTCAACGCCATCACGCAGGGCGAGGCGGTTATCGAGAACTTCCAGCGGGGCGCGGACTGCCTGGCCACGCTGGGCTGCTTGCGGCAACTGGGAGTGCCCTGGCGCTGGCGAGACGAATCGACGCTGCAGCTGAGTGGCGTCGGCAGACGCGGTTTGCGGGAACCACCCGGCGTCCTGAACTGCCGCAACTCCGGGACGACGATGCGACTGCTCAGCGGCCTGCTTTCGGGTCAACCCTTCTTTTCGGTCCTGACCGGCGATTCGTCGCTGCGCTCGCGCCCCATGGGCCGGGTCATCGACCCTCTGCGGGCGATGGGAGCGAGCATATGGGGGCGAGAAGGGGGCGCCAAAGCACCGCTGGCCATCCGGGGCGGCGACCTGCAAGGCATCTCTTATCGGTTGCCGGTAGCCTCGGCCCAGGTGAAGTCGGCGCTGATCCTGGCAGGGCTCTACGCGCGGGGCGAGACCGTGATCGAGGAGCCGAGCCCCACCCGGGACCACACGGAGCGGCTGCTGCAGGCGATGGGCGCTGACGTTCGCTTCGGCGAGGGCCCGGCGGTGCGCGTCAACCCGCTGCGAGGAGAGATGAAGGCGATCTCTATGCGCGTGCCGGGAGACATATCCTCCGCGGCGCCCTGGCTGGTCCTGGGATCGCTCCACCCCGACGCCGAGATCCGCATATCCGCCGTTGGCGTGAACCCTACGCGCACTGGGATCATCGACGCGCTCTGCACGATGGGCGCTGACATCCGGCTGGAGGAGGAGCGGATGTGGGGGCCGGAACCCGTCGCCGATATCGTCGTGCGCTCGGCGCGGCTGCAGGGCGCTGTCATCGGCGGGGACCTGGTGCCGCGCGCCATCGACGAGCTGCCGCTACTCGCTCTCGCCGGCTGTCTGGCGGAGGGCGAGACGCTGATCAAGGACGCCGCCGAGCTGCGAGTCAAGGAGTCGGACCGCGTGAGGACGACGGCGGAGGGGCTGCGGCGGCTGGGCGCGCAGGTAGAGGAGCGGCCAGACGGGCTGCGGCTTGAAGGCGGACAGCATCTGACCGGCGCCACCGTGTCGTCGCACGGCGACCACCGCCTGGCGATGATGCTCGCGGTGGCGGGCGCCGTCGCCGAAGGAGAGACGGTCATTCGCAACTCTGCGGCGGTTGCGGTATCATATCCTCGGTTCTGGGAAGACCTAGGGGTGCTCGCGGGACGTTGACACCCCTGCGCGGGTGACAGAAGCCGATGCAGAAGGAGGACGCTCGTGGCGCAGCAGCAGCAGAGCCAGGGCAGAACCGAGCTGGTGCACGTTGGCTTCGGAAACTTCCTGGCGGTGAATAAGGTGCTGGCGATCGTGACGCCGGGTTCGGCGCCGATCCAGCGCATGATTCGCGAAGGGAAGAAGCGGGGTAGCATCATCGACATCACCAGCGGGAGGCGCACCAAGGCCGCGGTGTTCACCGACACGGGGACGATCATTCTGGTGGCGATCACGCCGGAGGCGCTGGCCGGCAGGGTCTCTGCCAGCCGCTCCGGCAGGATCGCGCAGGCCCAAGCAGACTAGGTGGCTGGCCAGGGGCCTCTTTTAGTCGTCCTGACAGGGCCCTCTGGGGCCGGCAAAGACTCCATCCTCGCCAGGCTAAAGTCGCTGGGCCGGCCATACCATTTCGCCGTCACGGCCACCACCCGCGCCGCGCGGCCTTCCGAGCGCGAGGGCGTGGACTACTACTTCGTCTCGCCGGTGGAGCTCCAGCGGATGCTGGAGCGGGGCGAGTTGCTGGAAAACGCCGTCGTTTACGGCCATCGCTACGGCGTGCCCAAAGCGCCCATCCGCGACGCTATTGACAGGGGCCAGGACGTCTTGTTCCGCACGGACGTGCAGGGGGCGCGCTACATCAAATCGATCGTCCCCTCAACCGTCACTATATTCATCGCGCCGCCTTCATTAGAGGAGCTCACACGGCGCCTGGGCTCTCGCGGCGCGGGGACGCCGGAGCAGTTGGAGCTGCGCCTGCGCATCGCCGAGGAGGAGATGGAGGCGGCCTCCCAGTTCGACTACACGGTCGTGAACGAGGACCTGGAGCGCTGCGTACAGGAGATCGAGGAGATGGTGGGGCGCGAGCGCTCGCGCCCGGGCAGGCAGCGGGTGAGGCTTG
>JBGPMY010000016.1:0-14480 GCA_041487235.1 Dehalococcoidia bacterium | reverse complement strand
GACCTCAGCGATGTCAACGCTGCGCTCTAACCAACTGAGCTAATCGCCCACGCTCAGACCTTCCCTATTGTACGACCTGCGCCGGACTTTAGGAACGGTTGGGTGCCCGCGTGTCTGGTTTGACGCGTCTTTGAAGCGTTGTTACCATGATGGTCGTAGATTGTCAAAAGCCAAGACCGGGACGAGTAGCTGAGGCAAGGCGACAGAGAGGCGTGCCACCGCTGAGAGGACGCCAGCCCGCTGCGATAGCGAAAACCACCCGCGAGCCGGCTGTCGAAAGGCCCTCACCCCCTGGCCTCCTTCGACTTCGCTCAGGACAGGCCTCTCCCGCAGGGCGGGCGAGGGAGAGAGGAACGAGTAGGCTGCTCCGGAGGCGCCCGTTAGCGGCCAAATGAGTCCGCCTCAGGCGGAGAAGTTGGGTGGTACCACGGAGCCCTTCGGCGCTGCTCAGGACAGGCGCCCCCCGTCCCATGGATGGGGGGCGCGTTGCTTTGGGGAGGAACATGTAACATGGGACAGGGGACAAGGCAGGCCAGAGAGTCTGTAGGTCAGGGTATCAAGAGGTCAGAAGGGCCAGTGATGCTGGTCATGCGCGCCTGG
Source organism: Dehalococcoidia bacterium (assembly GCA_041487235.1). Taxonomy (GTDB): domain Bacteria; phylum Chloroflexota; class Dehalococcoidia; order SM23-28-2; family RBG-16-64-32; genus JBGPMY01. The sequence continues at coordinate 13,880 of JBGPMY010000016.1, read as the reverse complement.
CTGTGGTTGGTTCCGGCGGTTATGCTGGTCGCTTCCGTGGTCTTCGGCACCATCGCGGTGTTGGACGGGAGCTGGGCGCTAGTGGTGGTGATGGTGTTGATGGGCGTCTTCGCGCTGGCCCTGTTCGTGCTGCACTGGTGGCTGATGTACCGGTTCGGGAGCACGCGACCCTAGGGCACCCTGAGCGATGCGTGCAACTTCTGAACCCCGAGGTGAGGACGAAATGACACAGATGAACGAACTACCCAAAGAGGAGCGGCTGGAGCGGATGCGCCACTCCGCCTCGCATATTATGGCAGAGGCTGTGGTGGAGATGTTCCCGGAGGCCAAGCTGGGGATCGGGCCGCCTATCGACACCGGCTTCTACTACGACTTCGGTCTGCCGCGGCCGCTTACGACCGACGACCTGCCGCTGATCGAAGAGAAGATGCGCCGTCGCATCGAGTCGGACGTGCCGTTCGAACCTTCGCTCATCTCCAAGGATGAGGCGCGCGGGCTGTTCCGCGACCAGCCCTACAAGCTGGAGCTCATCGATGAGATTGCGGATGAGAAGGTGGGGCTATACCGGCACGGCAGCTTCGTTGATGTGTGCCAGGGCCCGCACGTGGATCGGACGGGCGAGGTGGCGGTGTTCAAGCTGATGAGTGTGGCGGGCGCCTACTGGCGCGGCAGCGAGCGGAATCCGATGTTGCAGCGCATCTACGGCGCTCTCTTCGACACGGAGGAGGAGCTCCAGGAGCACTTGGATCACATCGAGGAGGCGCTGCGGCGGGACCACCGCCGGCTGGGCCGGGAGCTGGACCTGTTTTCGTTTCACGAGGAGTTCGGGCCCGGCCTCGTCTACTGGCATCCCAAGGGCGGCCGCATGCGCACGATAATCGAGGACTTCTGGCGGAACGAGCACTACCGCGCCGGATACGAGCTCGTCTACTCGCCGCACGTTGGCAAGTCCACGCTGTGGGAGACCAGCGGCCACCTGGATTTCTACAGCGAGAACATGTACTCACCGATGGACGTGGATGGCCAGGACTACTACATCAAGCCCATGAACTGCCCTTTCCACATACAGATGTACAAGAGCTCCCTACGCAGCTATCGCGACCTGCCCATTCGAATGGGCGAGTTGGGAACTGTGTATCGGTACGAGCGGTCCGGCGTGCTGCATGGGCTGCTGCGCGTGCGTGGCTTCACCCAGGACGACGCTCACATCTTCTGCCGGCCGGACCAGGTGAAGGAGGAGATAGAGCGCTGCGTGGACTTCATGCAGTTCTTCCTGGGCGCCTTCGGCTTCGAGAAGTTCCACGTCTACCTGGCGACTCGCGACAAGGGCGGGAAGTACGCCGGGTCGCTGGAGGACTGGGGAATGGCGACGAACGTTCTGCGAGATGTCATCCAGGAACGGGGGCTGCCGTACGACGTGGACGAGGGTGGCGCCGTCTTCTACGGTCCCAAGATAGACGTCAAGCTGCTGGACACTCTGGGGCGCGAGTGGCAGTGCACGACGATTCAGTTCGACTTCAACCTGCCGGAGCGGTTCGATGTGACTTACATCGCGGAAGACGGCCGCGAGCACCGGCCGTATATGGTCCATCGCGCGCTGCTGGGCTCCATCGAGCGCTTCTTCGGCGTGCTGATAGAGCACTACGCGGGGGCGTTCCCGCTCTGGCTGGCGCCGGTGCAGGCGATAGTCATCCCTATCGCCGACCGGCACGTGGAGTATGCCAACAAGCTGGCCGCGCGGTTTGCCGGCGAGGGTCTGCGTGTGGAGGTGGACCAGCGCAGCGAGCGAATGCAGGCCAAGATCCGCGACGCACAGCTGCAGAAGGTCCCCTACATGCTCGTCGTGGGCGACCGCGAGGCGGAGGCCGACGCAGCAGCCGTGCGCTTGCGCAGCGGTGAGGACCTGAAGGCGCAGCCGATCGCAGACGTTATCGCGAGGATGCAGCAGGACGTGGCGGAGAGGAGATAGGGTTCTAGAAGTTGGAGGTTAGAGGTTGGAGATTGGAAGTTGGATAGGATCGGCCTCTGCCAGACGTGCGCCTTCTCACGCGTGATCGAGAACGCGCGGGGCGGCCGCTTCTACCTCTGCCGCCTGTGGGAGCGCGACTCGCGATTCGTGAAATACCCGGCGCTGCCGGTGAAGCGATGCGCGGGCTACTCGCCAACCGGTGGCGGGGCGCAACGGTCAGCGCCCAAGAGGCGTCTTCTCATTTGATGAAGCAGATGCGGTGTGTTAAGATGGCGCCAATCGTGGCGCAAGATCTCAGTCAGAGAGGCTAATCTATTCTCCGAGAGCTTCGGATTAACGAACGGATCCGGACGAGAGAGGTCCGTCTCATAGGGGCGAACGGAGAAAACGTCGGGGTGGTACCTTTCCCTGAGGCGATGACTCTTGCCCGGGACGCAGGCCTGGACCTGGTTGAGGTTGACGCCCACGGCGAGCCTCCCGTCTGCAGAATACTGGACTACGGGAAGTGGAAGTACGAGCAGGCGAAGAAGGAGCGGGACGCCCGCAAGCATCAGCGCGGCACGATGATACACGAGGTGCGGATGCGGCCGCGCACCGGGCAACACGATATCGATCTCAAAGTGCGGACAGCAGAGCGGTTGCTGGCGGAGGGCGATAAGGTTAAGCTGTCCGTGATGTTTCGCGGGCGAGAGATGACGCACCCGGAGATAGGGCTGGAAGTGCTGCAACGGGCGCTGGGACAGCTGAAGGAAGTGGCCGGAGTGGAGAAGCCACCGGGGATGGAAGGACGCTTCTTGAGCGTGATCCTGACTCCTACACTGAAGAAGCCAGCGAAGGCCACGAGCGAAACGGAAGAAGAGAAGGAGCCTGTTGGCCAAGTACAAGATTAAGACGCACTCAGGCGCCAAGCGCCGCTTCTACATCAGCGGAAGCGGCAAGATCCTGCATCGCAAGTGCCACATGAACCATCTGCGGCGCAAGAAGCGGCCCGGCGGGCTGCGCTTGCTGTCTGACAAGCTGTCTGCCTCGCCCGCTAACGTGAAGCGGCTGCGCAGGCTCCTGCCTTACGCCTAGGGAGAACAGAGGATGCCAAGAGTCAGGGGCGGACCGGCGGGCCGGCGCCGACACAAGAAGATCATCAAGCTGGCGAAGGGGCATCGCGGCCTCCGGCACAAGCTGTTCAAGCGCGCCAATGAGTCGGTGCTGCACGCGCTGCAGTACGCCTACGAGCACCGTCGCGACCGCAAAGGCGATTTCCGCAGGCTGTGGATAACTCGGATAAACGCCGCGGCGCGCCTTCAGGGGCTGAGCTACTCCCGGCTCATCGACGGCCTGAACAAGGCCGGGGTGAAGATGGACCGGAAGGTGCTGGCAGACATCGCTCTGCGAGACGCCGCCGCATTCGGGCAGATCGCGGAGACGGCCAAAGGGGCGCTCGCGGGCTAGGCGGAACCGGAACCCCCATCGCCAGCGGAGGCTGAACGGCCTCCGCTTCTGTTTGCGCGGCTATCGCGGCGTTGGCGCTCCGCTCATGCTTTGAGAACCCGTCGGCTGCGCTCAGGACAGGCCTCAGCACGAGCGGGAAGAGGCGGCGTGGCGCCGGGTGACGCTTCGGCCGCGCCCGCGCGGGTGTTGTCAGGCTGAAGCCTGACCCCCGGGAACCCAGGCGTCATGCGCGCAGCTCCGCGCCCAGTTCCCGCCGCAGCCGCTCTACGATGCGCTCCCGCTGGCGGCTGACTTCAGCGTCGGTTAGGGTGCGGTCGCTGGACTGGAAGGAGATGGCGAAGGCGAGCGACTTCCGGCCGGGCGGCACCGGCGGGCCGGTATAGACGTCGAACACGGAGACGGAGCGCACCAGCGGGGAGCTGCGGATCAGCTCGAGGGCCCGCGCCGCTGGGACGTCGTCGGCGACGATGATCGCCAGGTCTTGCTCGACCGGAGGAAACGACGGCACCGGCTCGTAGGGCGCCGTCCCCGACAGATGCGGCAGCAGCGCGTCGATATCTAGCTCGAACATGGCGACATCGACCTTGATGTCAAACGCGTCGGCGACCCGCGGATGAACCTGGCCGATTAGTCCTACCACCTCTCCATCGGCGACTAGTTCCGCGGTCCGGCCCGGTACGTACGGCTGGGCCACGGCCTGGCGGTACTGAATAGAGACGCTAAGAGAGGAAAACAGGCGGGCAACGTACGACTTGGCGTCGAAGAATCCGGCCGCCTCGCCCAGCGGCTGGCCCCAACGGTCGGCCTTACGCCCGCACACGGCGCCACAGACGGTCTCTACCTCCTGGGGCAGGTCGTCGGCGCGCGGCAGGTAAACGCGGGCGGCCTCAAACAGGGCGACGAGCCCGGGGCTGCGCCTGGCGTTTTCGGATAGCGTCTGGAGGACGGCTGCGCGCAGGCTGGTGCGGGCGTACTCGCAGTCGCGGCTCATGGGGTTGGCGACGCGCAGGGGCGGGTTCATCGCCAGCTCTTCGGCGTCGACGACCTTTCGCAGCGTCTCGAGGTCAGTGAGGGAGTAAGTGATCACCTCCTGCATGCCGGCCGCCGCCAGCGCATCGCGAATCCGCTCCCGCAGATCGATGCGCGGCTGCGGGAGGGCAACCGGAATCTCGCCTCTCAGGAGCGTTGTCGGCATGTTGTCGTAGCCGATGATGCGGGCCACCTCTTCGATCACGTCCTCCGCTATCGACACGTCTGTACGCCAGTAGGGCACGCGGACGATAAAGCGGTCGGGCGGCGCCCAGCGGCAGCCGAAGCCCAGGGCGGTCAGCACACGGCGCACTTCGGCGGTGGGCAACTCCACGCCCAGGACCCGCCGCAGCCGCTCTTGAGTCAGCGTTATGCGCGTGTCCTTCTCTTTGACGGGGAAGATGTCGATCCGTCCCTGGGCTGCACGGCCTCCGCACAGCTCCACCATCAGCTTTACGGCGCGTTGGGCGGCGATGGCTGGGAGCTGGCGGCTGAGGCCCTTCTCGAACCGGGTCGAGGCGTCGCTGCGAAGCTTCAGCGTCTGGCTGGTGCGCCTGATGCTGGGCGCGTGGAAGTTGGCGGACTCCAGCAGGACAGTTGTCGTCTTGTCCGTGACCTCGCTGTCGCCGCCGCCCATCACGCCCGCCAACGCCAGCGCCCGTTCGGCGTCGGCGATGACCAGCATCTCCGGAGATAGCGCGCGCTCGCTGCCGTCGATCAGGGTGAGCCGCTCTCCCGTCCGGGCGCGCCGCACGACGACCTTGCCGCCTCGTAGCTTGCGGAAGTCAAAGGCGTGCAGAGGCTGGCCCATCTCCAGCATCACGTAGTTCGTTATGTCGACCACGTTGTTAATGGGCCGCATGCCGGCCGCGATGAGCCGCTCCTGAAGCCACGCCGGGGACTCGTCGATCTTGATGCCTTCGATGAGGGCGGCGACGTAGCGCGGGCAGAGGTCGCTGTCCAGTATTTCCACGTGAGCCCGCCCCTTGATCGGCGGGCCATCCTCCTTGTGCTCGATGGAGGGGTCCCGCACCTGGCGGCCGGTGAGGGCGGCCACCTCGCGGGCGACGCCGAGGACGGACATGAGATCGGGCCGGTTGGGCGTGAGGTCGAGATCGAAGATGACCTCGCCCAGGACGGCGCTCAGCGCCTCTCCCACCGGCGCGTCCTCAGACAGGACGATGATGCCTTCGTGGAGGTCCGAAAGCCCCAGCTCTTTCTCGGAGCAGATCATGCCGGCGGACTCAACGCCGCGGATGACGGCAGGTTTGAGGAGCGTGGGCTTGCCGGTGTGGCCGTCGATGAGGCGGGTGCCCACGGGGGCGAAGGGAACTTTCTGGCCGGAGGCGACGTTGGGCGCGCCGCAGACCACGGTCTGCCGCTCGCCGCCGCCGAGGTCGACGGTGGCCAGGACGAGGCGATCGGCGTTGGGGTGACGCTCGACGGCGACCACCTGCGCCACTCTCACACCGTCCCAGTTGCCGCCCGAGGAGATGATCTCGCTGACCTCCACGCCGGCGATGGTCAGACGCCTGGCCAGCTCCTCTGGAGGCAGGGTCAGGTCAACGTATTCGGATAGCCAGCGAAGGGGCACACGCACCAGTTAACGTCCTCTTGTCGAGCCTCAGAACTGCTGCAGGAAGCGGAAGTCGTTGGCGTAGAAGTTGCGGATGTCTTCCACACCGTGCCGCAGCATGGCGATACGCTCTATTCCCATGCCAAAGGCGAAGCCCGTATAGCGCTCCGGGTCATAGCCAACGCTGGCGATAATCTCCGGGTGCACCATGCCGGCGCCCAAGATCTCGATCCAGCCGCTGCGGCCGCAGGTGCGGCAGCCCTGGCCGTCCGCTAGCCGGCCTTCGCCGCGACAGATGAAGCAATCGACCCGCAGCTCCATCCCCGGCTCGACGAAGGGGAAGTAGTCGCAGCGAAAGGTGACCCTTCTATCGCGGCCGAATATGCGCCGGGCAAATTCCGCCAGGGTGCCCTTCAGGTCAGCCAGGGTGATGCCGTCGTCAACCGCCAGACCCTCCACCTGCATTATCATCCACTCGTGGGTTGGGTCCGTGGCCTCGAAGCGATAGCAGCGACCGGGCACGACAACGCGGATGGGCGGCTGTGACTGCTCCATGATGCGGATCTGGTTAGGAGAGGTGTGGGTGCGCAGCAGCATCTCACGGCGGCCCTCCCGTTCGTAGTCGATCCAAAGGGTGTCCCACATGTCGCGGGCGGGGTGATCGGCCGGAATGCGCAGCGCCTCGAAGTTGTAGCGGTCCCACTCCACCTCCGGGCCTTCGGCGACCTGGAAGCCCATGCTGACGAAGGTGCGGAGGACATCGCGCAGCGTCTGCGTGATGGGATGCAGGCGTCCATGCGGCAGGGGAGGACCCGGGAGCGTGACGTCCAGCCGCTCGCCTTCGATGACCTGGGCCAGGCGCGCCTCCTCCAGTTCAGCGCGGCGTTCCTCGTAGGCGGTCTCCAGGCGCGATTTGAGGCGGTTAGCCTCGCTACCGGCGCGGCGTCGCTCTTGCACATCAGCGATCACCGAGAGGCTGCGCAGGACTTGTGTCAGGCGGCCCTTGCGGCCCAGGAAGGCGACATGCCAGGCCTGGAGCGCCGCAGGGTCAGAGATAGCTCTCAGCTCCTGTAGGGCGGACGATTCGATATCGGGGATCGTATCTATCTTAGGAGTCATGGCGCTTCGAGGGCGGGGCTGTCGGCTATTATAGGCCGCCGCAACTTGGACGGGCAAACGTCACGGCGCTTGACAGGGCTAGGCATCGCGGTATGATTTGGCACACGCGGGGGAGGAGCGGCGCAGGCGCTGAAGGAGGAAGTCCAAGATGCGAGCTTATGTGCTTATCGAGGCCGCCGTGGGAAAGGCGAACGCCGTTGGCGAGGGCGTGAAGAAGCTGAGCTTCCCGGAGGCCAAGGTCATCTCCGTGGACGCGGTCACGGGACCATTCGACGTTATCGCGATGTTGGAGTCCGATGACCTGGACAAGCTGGGCCGGGCGATCACCGACGGTATCCAGCAGGTGGATGGCGTCCAGCGAACCACCACCTGCCTTGTCGTCAGGCTCGGCTGACGCGACTTAGATCGAGAGTTGGGCGCTAGCATGGCGGCGCATCGCCCCACAGCGTCGCTCCGGGATAGAGTGGGCTCATGATCAGCATCGAACAAGCGCTGGCCAGCATTCTGAGTTACGTGGAGGTGCTGGACTCCGAGGAGAAGCCGCTCATCGAGGCGCTGGGTCAGGTGCTGGATGAGGACGTGACCTCCTCTTTTGACATACCGCCGTTGGACAACACGGCCATGGATGGGTATGCGGTTCGCGCCATCGACACGGCCGGGGCTTCCCCGGATAATCCGATCCAGCTGCGGGTGACCGGCGAGGTGGCCGCCGGCTATCAGTTCCAGGGGCGAGTCGAGACCGGGACCGCCGTGCGGATCATGACCGGAGCGCCGGTGCCCGCCGGCGCAGACGCCATCGTCCCCTTCGAAGAGACGGACGAGCCGTTCGATAAGTCACCCGAGCGGACGAAGCGACTGGATTCGACCACTGTTCGCGTGTTCAAGCAGGCGCGCGCGGCCGCTAACATCCGGCGGGCGGGAGAGGATGTGCGCAGCGGACAGACCGTGGTGCAACGCGGCACGGTGCTGCGGCCCTCAGAGATTGGAGTGATAGCGTCCGTCGGCAAGGCGACAGTGAGAGTCGTCCGTCGCCCGGTGGTCGCGGTGCTCTCCACAGGGGACGAGCTGCTGGAGCCGGGCCAGGAGCGGACGGGCGTGCGCATCTACGATAGCAACGCCCACAGCGTGGGGGCTCTGGTGCGACGGTACGGCGGCATTCCCTGGTTGCTGGGCATCGCCAGGGACACCGTGGAGGACCTCACGGCGAAGATCCACCAGGGGCTGGCGGCCGACATGTTGATCACATCGGCGGGCGTCTCCCGCGGCGACTACGATGTGGTCAAGGACGTGCTGGCGCGCGAGGGCGAGGTCGCATTCTGGACGGTAGCGATGAAACCGGGCAAGCCGCTGGCCTTCGGTTCGTTCCAAGCGCAAGCGGTTGGCGCGGACGGGCGCCAGACGACCAGACGAGTACCTCACATTGGGCTGCCGGGAAACCCGGTCAGCGCGATGGTGGCGTTCGAGGTGTTCGGGCGGCCGGCGATGATGAAGATGATGGGAAAGACGGACTGGCGGCGGCCAACGCTGCGCGCCATCGCGGAAGACCGGATCGAGAATCGTGATGATCCGCGGGTGTTTCTGGCGCGGTGCACCGTCACGGAGCGCGGCGGCCGCTACTACGCTGCTCTCACCGGCTCCCAGGGGTCCGGCATCCTCACCTCTATGATGCGGGCCAACGCGCTGACGCTTATCCCGGAGGACGTCGACGTAGTGGAGCCGGGACAAGAGATTGAGGTCATCATGCTGGACTGGAGCCGCGGCGAAGAATGGGGATCACCCTCAAGGGCACAGGGTGGTTAGCGGGAGCCGTAGGGAGCCCTTGGGGGCCCCTTGCCAGATGGCGGGAGGGCCCTAGAAGCCCGGGAGGATGCTGGTGTAAGAGCCTGAGATGGCCAGACCCAGGAGCCCCAATGCGACGACGCAGGCGAGGGCGATGAAGGCGAGAATAAGGCTATACTCGGCCAGGCTTTGGCCGCTGTCGTCGTGTATCCGCTGTGCAGATCTTCGCATGAGCTCCATCATGAGTGCGCCTTTCCTCTGTCCGGCCCTGACTGTGGTGTTCCGAGTGTCTAAAGATTAGACGACCTCCCAACGGACTCAAGAACCGCCGGCGAGTGAACGTTTAGGGAAATTCAGCATTTAGACCCGAAACAGAGACCTCTCCGCCGCGACGAGGGGGATCAGCAGCAGCAGTGTCCAGCCCCAGCTTCCCAGCACGTCGCTGGGCCAGTGGACGCCCAGGTACACGCTGGCCGGCCCCACCATGACGAGGAAGAAGAGGGATGTCAGAGTCAGGGTCCAGCGCGGCAACCGCCGCAGCGGGAGTGTAAGGGCGAAGTAGAGCAGCATGCCGTACAAGAACGACGCCGCCGTAACGTGTCCCGATGGGAAGCTGGAGCCGGAGGAACCGGCCCTGACGTCCACCAGCGCGGAGTCCGGCCGCGGTCTGTCTACGAGGTGCTTGAGTCCCGTCTCCAGCGCCGCCATGGCGACCAATCCGACGGCGAGCATTAGCGCCTGCCGGCGATAGCCTCGGAGCCAGAGGATGAGTACCACGACGAAACCGGTGGCCAGAACAACTTCTGTCTCTGTGACGGTCCTGACGGCATCGGAAAGGGTGGTACCGGGAACGGGCAGGCCCTGAATCCAGGTCGCGATATCGACATCGCCGGGCAGCGTAGCGTGGGCGCTTGCCAGGAAGGAGAGGGTCAGGGTCAGCGCCAGCAGCGCCAGCCAGGCGCCAGAGATCAAGAACAATGATCGAGGAGACATTGGTGGAGTGGATTGGCTACGGGAGCGTGATCTCCGCTCCACCGGCAGCCGCCGAACGGTAGATCGCGTCAACGATGCGGTGCGCCTGCAGCGCTACCCGGAAGTCGGGGAATGGGTCCCTGCCCTCCGCTACCGCCTTCAGGAAGAAGTAGTCCTCCAGGGAGTAGCGCAGCGCTTCGTCTAACACCGCCTGCCCGCCCAGGCCCACGATCTCCAGGTAGCGCTGGCGCACCTCCTGCTCAGAGACCGTCTCCGCGTTCCTGGCGTGTGTCTGCAGGTGAATGGGGCCCAGGAAATCGTTGTCGATGATGAAGACGCCCTTCTCGAAGAAGAGTTCCAGGCGTCGGGTGGAGGGCCGGCCCAGTACGCTGTGCCAGATGGACACGAGATCTGCCTGGGCGTCGCTTTCGAACTGCAGGTTGGCCAGGGCCAGGTCCTCCACGCCCTCGTGACCAGCGAAGTTGCGCAAGCTTCCGCGCACCGTGCGCACTTCGCCCCCGAACCAGCGCAGGATATCGACATCGTGGATGGAATGCTCCAGTAGCGTACCGGAACCGACGATGTCGCGGTCTTTGCGCCAGTCGCTGGCGTAGTGTCCCTGGATGGGGAAGAACTGATCGTCTCGAAAGGTGATCACCATCAGGCGGCCCAGCGTGGGGTCTTCCGTCAACGACTTGAGCACCGTGATGATGGGAGAGTGGCGAAGGATCAGGCCCACGCCGGCCTTGACGCCCGCCCGCTCCACCGCGGCCACCATCTCTTCCACGTCTGCCAGCGTTGTGGCCAGAGGCTTTTCGCAGAAGATGTGCTTGCCGCGCTTGGCGGCGCGCAAGACAAGGTCCTTGTGTCCGGCCGTGGGGACGGTAATGTAGACCACATCCACATCAGGGGAATCGATGATCTCCTGCGGGTCAGTGCTGACGGTCGGAACGCGGGCCGCTTCGGCGAAGGAGCGGGCGCGAGTCTCGTCCAGATCGCAGACGGCAGCGTAGTTGATGTCGACCAGACCGAGGTGAGAGAGGCCGCGCAGGGCAAAGGAGTGGAAGCGCCCTCGAAGGCCGCAGCCGATGAGGGCGACGTTGAGCGGGGCCACTGCTCTCAGCCGGAAGATCGCCCGCTGGGCGGCGGGATCATGACGTGAGCTGAGGAACGCCCTGCGGCAGGCGCTCCAGCGACGCGTTGACGAAGGCGCCCAGGGCCTCGCGCCGTTCGGCGGGTGACGCGTTGGGGGAGACGTGGCGGCCCAGGAGGCTGTCCTGGAAAGCCATCAATATCGTGTAGATGATGTGCCGGGCCAGGGTCTGCAGCGAGTCGCCGGGCAGTTCCCCCTTCTCTGCGTAGCGACGCAAGACGGTTGTCAGGGCGTTCTCCCAGAGATCGATGAGACGACGGTACTGTTCGAGGGCCCCCTCGTCGCAGCCAAGGCCCTCCATAATGATGAGCCGCAGGAAGTCCCGATTCTCATCCATGATGTCGATCGCCCCGCGCGCCATCCAGAGAAGCGTCTCCCGAAGGGGCGCGTCGGCGGAGAGCCGTTCCAGGTTCTGCAGGCTGCTGAGGAAGCCGCGCTCCTCCACGAGCGCCTCCAGTAGCACCCGCTTGGACTGGAAGTGGTAGTAGATGGCGGCGTCTGTGATGCCGGCGTGGCGGGCGATATCGCGTACGGTGGTGCGGGCAAAGCCGCGTTCAGAGAAGAGGCGCAGAGAAGCGTCCAGGATCTGCTGGCGGGTGTGGGGACCCCTGCGCGTTCGCTTGGCGCTGAGGGCCGTTGGGGGAAGTGCGCGTCTTGGTGTCATTTCGCCTGCTGAACTATGGGTACGTGTCTGGCCCGGCGTCTGGAATCTGTAGTGCAACGTAGCATCGGCCAGGGCAGCGGTCAATGGCGGCCGCCCACGGGTAACGCGCGCAATTGTTGCGGCGTCTGAACTAGTGGAAGAACACTTGTGTCCAGGATGAACGCCCTCAGGGCGATCGAGGAGATCGTTGACGCTGTCGAGCGCGCCGGCTCTAGTCAGAGCGGGCTGGACGATGCTGCCCTGCTGACGGCGGACCTGCTTGGGGCTGAGGAGGTGTACCTCCTGTACGGCGCCGAGGCGTTTCAGAAGGTTGGTGATGCTGGCGACCCGGAGGATCTGGAGATCAAGCAGAACGGTTACTGGCTGATCAACCGGCATCTCGTGAAACAGGGAGGGGTCTGCGCGTTTGGCGTCGAAGGAGGCAAGGTCGTCAACCTGGTAGTCGCTCGCCCCGGCCTCAGGCGCAGTCACCTGGCCGTTCTTCTGCCGATGCAAGAGGGGATCGCTGAGATGCTGCTGGTGCGCGGCCTGCGGGGTGCAATCACCCGCTCCGCCCTGGCGCTGGTGTCGGCCGCCGGGCCCATCTTTGCGGACGTGGTCTCCCAGGTGGTTGATGCAGCACACACCAAGCGGCAACGGCGGCAGATCAACGTCCTGGCCGATGTGGCGAGAGTGCTGACCAAGAGCAAGAGCAAAGAGGAGACTTTAGGTGATCTGGCGACGGCCATCGCCGGCGCGTCTGGCTTCGATAACGTCGCCATCAGCGCCGTGGACAAGACGGGCGAGAAGATCGCCTACCGAGCCCTGAACGACTTTCGGTTCAAGGACCATCCGGTGTCACAGGCGTTCAGGGCGGGGATATTCGATCAGCCGATGCTGGTAATGTCCAGGCGTCGCCGACCGACGATCTTTCGGGACCTGGCAAGCGCCGGAGACGACGTCGAGGACGACGTCCTGCAGCTTCTCGTGGGCCGAAGCCTGTTCTCGTCGATGGCGTTCTTCCCGTTGCGTTTTCGTGACGAGCTGATAGGCGCCATGTGCCTCAACTCCTGGACCCGCCATGAGTTCGCCGAAGACGAGATGACTCTGCTGGAGAGCTTGGCGTCCCAGGCGGTGATGATAATCAAAGGGCTGGATATGTACGACGAGCTGCGGCTCTCCAAGGAGCAACTGCAGGAGTACGCCCAGCGGTTGCACGAGAGTATGGGAATTGAGTACCGGCTGGCCCGTACGGACCCCCTCACCGGCCTTCCCAACCGTCGTTATCTGGACGAAGCGCTAGCTTCGGAGTTCGAGCGCGACGGCGAGAGCCGGGGTCCGCTCTGTCTGGTGATGGCGGACGTGGACCAGTTCAAAGGGTACAATGACCGGTTTGGCCATGCCTTCGGCGATGATGTGCTGAAGATGGTCGCCTCGGTGGCCTGGAAGACGTGTCGCAGCGGAGAGATCGCCGGGCGTTACGGCGGCGACGAGTTCCTGTTCATCCTGCCTGGGCGTTCCTGGGAGTCGGGGATGGAGTTCGCGGAAGAGTTCCGCCGGGCGGTGGCCGCCGCGCACATCTTCTCGCCCATCGGTGCGTCCTTGGAGGTCACGGTCAGCGTGGGCGTCGACGAGTCGAAGGTGGGTTGCGCGTGTGAGCCCCAGGAAGTGGTGAAGCGGGCGGATAGGCGTATGTACTCGGCGAAATGGCAGGGTGGCAACTCGATTGGAGAGGGGCCGCCCCTGAAGGCACCGGGCCGGACGGCCTAGTACTGCATCACGAAACGGGCCAGCGGCAGCTCCGTATCGACCAGGCAGTAGACGGCGGAGATCATGTTGCGCATCGGCAGGACGTGCCACGGGTCTTCCGCCGACTGCGCAGGGTAGCGTAGCTGTCCGCGGCCGCGCTGCGACTCCTTGATCTGATAGTCGGGGTCTATCTGCACCATCTGTAGCAGATCGTGACGCTTTCCCTCTTCCAGCGAGGGGACGGCGCGCAGGTTGAGAACCGGATCGAAGCGCACGCTGTCAGCCGCGATCTCTGATCCGTCCTCGAGCAACATCTGGGCCAGAACTGAGTCGCCTCGCGACACCCTGGCCGAAAACGTGCCCGGACCAGTGGTCAGGCTGGCTTCGCCCAGCTTGCAGGGGAAGCCCCAGACCTCGCGTGGGGCGGCCATGGCGGCCACGCTAT
>JBGPMY010000015.1:0-14582 GCA_041487235.1 Dehalococcoidia bacterium | reverse complement strand
GCTGCCCGTCACCTGCCCCAGGTCCACTCCGAGCTCAGCGGCCAGGCGCTTCACTCGGGGCGTGGCCCGGCGCCGTCCGTCTGCGCCGTCTTGGCTGGCCGCCGGCACCGGCGCGGCCAGCGCTGCCGGCTGCGGAGGTGCGATGTCAGCGGGCGCCTCACCGGCCACCTCTTCGATGATGGCCAGCGGTGCACCGATGGCCACCGTCGTCCCCTCAAGCGCCAGGATCTCGATTAACGTGCCCGAGACAGGGGATGGCAGCTCCACGTTCACCTTGTCGGTGTTGATCTCGACTATCGGTTCGTACTTATCGACATGGTCGCCGGGCTGCTTCAGCCAGCGCTCAATGGTGCCCTCGGTCACGGTCTCGCCCACCTCGGGCATGGTTAGGGTGGTCGCCATCCTGGGCCCCCTATTCGAAGTGAATGGCTAGTATGCGGCCAGCTTCCGAATCGCCGTCGCTATCTTCTCCGGGTTGGGCAGTACGTACTCTTCGAGGATGCCGGAATACGGCGCTATAGGCACGTCCGGCGAGGCCAGGCGCGTGACCGGGCCGTCCAGGTAGTCGAAGGCGTCTTGGGCGATGGTGGCCGCGACCTCCGCGCCGAAGCCGCCGGTCAGGTTGTCCTCGTACACGATCAGCGCCTTGCCGGTCTTCTTTACCGACTCCAGAACCCGCTCCTTGTCCCACGGCGACACGCTGCGCAGATCGATGACCTCCACGCTGAGGCTGTCTTCCTGCTGCACGGTCTCGGCCGCCTTCAGCGAGTGGTGCGTCATCATCCCGTAGGTCACCAGCGTCAGATCGGAACCCTGGCGCTTCACATCGGCCACGCCGATGGGGATGGTGTAGTCGTCGTCTGGCAGGTCCTGCCGCAACAGCCGGTAGGCCTTCTTGTGCTCCAGGAAGATGACCGGGTTGGGGTCGCGGATGGCGGACTTGAGGAGGCCTTTGGCGTCGTAGGGCGTCGCCACGCAGATGACCTTCAGGCCCGGCACGTGGGCGTAGAACGCCTCTATGCTCTGGGAGTGGTATGGACCGCCGTGGATGCCCGCGCCGTACGGCGTGCGCACCACTATCGGGCAGCTCCAGGTGCCGTTGGAGCGGTAGTGCAGGCGCGCCGCCTCGCTGACGATCTGGTCGAAGGCGGGGTGGCTGAAATCGGCGAACTGGAGCTCGGCGATGGGCAGGATGCCGTTCAGCGAGGCGCCGATGGCGGCGCCGACGATGCAGGCCTCCGCCAGCGGCGTGTCCATGCACCTCTCCGGCCCGAACTCGTTCCGCAGCCCCTCCGTGGCGCGGAAGACACCGCCTTCGCCCACGTCTTCGCCCATCACGATTATGCGCTCGTCGCGCTTCATCTCCTCGAACATAGCGTCTCGGATGGCTTCCACCATCGTCTTCTCGGCCATGGCTAGGACCCCTCCTCTTCCACAAAGACGTGCCGCAACGCCGACTCGGGCGCCGGCGTGGGCGCCTTCTCGGCGTAGTCGGTCGCGTCGTCCACCTCCTGGGCCGCTTTCTGCTGAAGCTCCTCCAGGGCGCGCTTGGTGATGAAATCATGCTCCTGAAGCCAGGCCTGGAAGCGCGGAAGGGGGTCTTTCTTGGCCCACTCCTCCACTTCCTCGCGGCTCCGGTAGCGGCGGTCGTCATCGTCGCTGCTGTGGGGCATCAGACGGTAGGTGCGGGCCTCGATGAACGTGGGGCCTTCGCTGCGGCGCGCGCGGTCGACCGCTTCCTTGGCGGCGGCGTAGACCGCCAGCACGTCGTTGCCGTCGACGGTAACGCCGGGAAAACCGTAGCCCTGGGCGCGGATGGCGACGTGGTCAACGGCGCTCTGCAGCCGCCAGGGCACGGAGATGGCGTACATGTTGTGTTCGCAGACGAAGACGACGGGGAGCTTGTGGATGCTGGCGAAGTTCATCGACTCGTGGGTGTCGCCGGGGCTCGTGGCGCCGTCGCCGAAGTAGACGGCGACGACCTCGTCGAGGCGGCGCAGCTTGGACGCCAGCGCCACGCCCACGGCGTGGGGCAGCTGCGTGGCCACGGGCGCCGAACCGGAGACGATGCGCAGCTTGGGATCGCTGAAGTGCGATGGCATGTTGCGCCCGCCGCTGCTGATGTCCTCGGCCTTGGAGAGCATCGCCAGGAGCAGATCGCGCGGCGTCTGCCCTATCGTCAGCGCGACGCCGATATCGCGATAGTAGGGGAGCACCCAGTCGTGGCCGGGCCGCAGCGGGTAGGTCGCGCCCACCTGCGTCGCTTCCTGGCCCTCGCCGCTGATGGCGAAGGGGCCCTTGCCCATGCGGTTGAGCATCCGCTCCCGCTGCGCCACCGTGCGCGATAACAGCATCTTGTAGTAGATATCCAGGAGCTGCCCTTTGTTCAGCCCCATGGCGCCCGGGACTTCCTTCACAGAGACCAAGTCTATCGCCTCCCCGCTACCAGTAAATGCTGATCCCCGCCGAAAGCTGGGCCGCCTCGCCCAGCGCTTCACTCAGGGTTGGATGTGGGTGGATGTTGGAGCCCATCTCCCACGCCGACGCTTCCAGGAACCGCGCCAGCGCGGCCTCTGCGATCAGCTCCGAGGCGTGGTGTCCGATGATGTGCGTCCCCAGCAGGTCGCCGCTGTCCGCGTCGTAGACGATTTTGGCGAACCCTTCCGTCTCGTCCTGGATAAGGGCCATGGCGTTGTAGCGGAAGGAGAAGCGCTGGGTCTTCACGTTGTGACCTTCCTGGCGCGCCTGCTCCTCCGTGAGCCCCACGGCAGCCACCTGCGGGTGGCTGTAGGTGACGCGAGGCACCCGGTTGTAGTTCAGCGGCTCGGTTTGTTTTCCAGCGATCTCCGCCGCTGCGATGAACCCCTCCGCCGCAGCGACGTGGGCCAGAAGCAGGCCGCCAATGGCGTCGCCGACGGCGTAGATGTTCGGCTCGTCCGTGCGGTAGCGCTCGTCGACCCGCAGCCAGCCTCGCTCCATCTGAACGCGGCTTGTATCCAGGCCCAGCTCCTGTGTCGCTGCCTCGCGCCCCACGGCCACAAGAGCAACTTCGCCCTTCAGAGTCTGTTCGGTGTGTTCGCGCTGCACAGTCAGTTCCACTACGCTGTCATAGGTCCGCGTCCCCTCAGGTAAGACGCGGGCCGAGGTCATTACGTTTACGCCGCGCGCGGCCAGCGCCTTGGCCAGCGCCTTGCCCAGGTCGGCGTCCTCCAGGGGGACCAGCGTCGGCATCATCTCGATCAGAGTGACCTCGGAGCCGACATCCGCGAAGAAGGACGCGAACTCGGCGCCCACGGCGCCCCCGCCGATGATGAGGATGGACTTCGGCAACTCCGCCAGCTCCAGGAGTTGGTCGCTGTTCAAGATTCGCGTGCCGTCCACCGCGAGCCCGGGGACATCCCGCGGTCGAGAGCCGGTGGCGAGGACGACGTTCTTCGCCGTCAGGACTCGCTCGCCCACCGCGACCTGAGTAGGCGAGAGTAGGCGTGCCTCGCCCTCGATCATCTCGATCTTGTGCTTCTGGATGACAGAGCGCAGGCTCTTGTGCAGCGTCTCTACAACCTGCTTCTGGCGCGCGACGACTGTGGAGTAATCCAGGGAGATGTTTTCGGCGCGGACGCCGAAAACGCCCGACTTGCGAACCTTGGCGAGAGTCTCCGCCGTCTCCAGCCACGCTTTGGTGGGGATGCAGCCCCTGTGTAGGCAGGTACCCCCGATCTTGTCGCGCTCCACGATGGCGGCGGTGAGACCTAGCTGGCTAGCCCGGATGGCGGCTGTGTATCCGCCCGTCCCACCGCCGATGGCTACGACATCGTATTCGTCCACTACCTGCCTTGCTCTGCTCTCTCCAGGCGGCGGGCCCGCACCTGCACCAGCGAGTAACCCGCTTCAATTGTAGAAATGCGAATCGCCTATCGTTATTATCCCAGTGGCTTTCGAAGGCTGTCAACGTGCCGAAAGCCATCCGGACAAGGGCCATCGGTCACGGTCAGGCGGTAGGCTCTGTTCCCCAAGCGGCCTATAATCAGGGCGACATGGAGTTCCGTCTCAGCGAGTCGGAGGAGCGCCTGCGCAGGGAAGTGTGCGAGTTCCTGACCAGCGAGCTCAGCACGAGCCATACCTCTGATCCGGCGCCGATGCCCCCGGGATACATGCCGGCCCGCGACTTCGAGCTAAAGCTGGGCCAAAGGGGCTGGCTGGCCCTCAGCTGGCCTGTCGAGTACGGCGGCGGCGGCCGTCCCGTGATGGAGCAGTTCATCGTGGAAGAGGAGGTGGCCCTGCACGGCGGGCCCGCCAGCGACGCCATAGCCCGCGTCATCGTGGCGCCGATCCTGCAGGCCGCCGGCAGCGAGGACCAGAAACGGCGCTACCTGCCGCGCCTGGCGCGGGGCGAGATCAGCTTCTGCCTGGGCTACACGGAGCCGGAGTCCGGCTCCGATCTCGCTTCACTGCGGACGAACGCCATTCGGGAGGGCGACGACTACGTAATCAACGGGCGCAAGGTATTCACGAGCGGCGCGGAGTCCAGTGAGTACTGCTGGCTGGCCGCGCGCACGGACAACGAAACCCCCAAGCACGCCGGAATCTCCGTGTTCGTCGTACCGATGGACGCGCCAGGCGTGGAGGTGCGGCCGCTGGTCAATCTGCTGGATCAGACCTGGTTCAACGAGGTCGTCTTCGACAACGTGAGAGTGCCTGTATCGGAGCGCGTGGGTCGGGAGAACCAGGGCTGGCAGGTGCTGACCTCGGCCCTGGGGATAGAGCGCATCACCATCTACCGGGCGTTCGTGCACTGGCGCGCGCTGCAGGCCCTTGCTCGACACGCGCGCTCGTCACGAGACGGGGACGGGAATGCGCCCGCCCGCCAGGGTCTCGCGCAGCTGCGCGTCGAGTTCGAGGTGGCCAGATTACTCCTGCAGCGTGCGATCCAGATGCACGGCCAGGGCCTCGACTACCGGGCGCAGGCCGCCATGGTCAAGCTGTTCAACACTGAGTTCGCCCAGCGGCTGTACGAGACGGGTGTTGGCCTGCTCGGCCCCTACGGAGGCTTGCGGGACGGTTCACCCCTGGCCCCCTGGGACGGTGCCATCGCGCACGGCTACCTGTCGGCGGTGCAGGAGACGATCGGCGCCGGAACTTCGGAGGTGCAGCGGGAGATCATCGCCCTGCGCGGCCTGGGCCTGCCGCGCGGCTGAGGTTCATACCTCCAGGGTCGTCTTCAGATTGTCCAGCGAGGCCTCGATCTCGTTCTGGAAGATGCGGGCCATCATGAACCAGGCCATGACCACGCCCAGGAGCCCGAACGGCGGCTTGTAGTTCACGTTCCACTGCACCCGAGTGCCGCCGTCCGCCGGCGTGAACGTCATCCGGTCTTCCATCGCCAGGTAGCCGGTGAAGTGGCGGGCCATGACCTCGCCCGGCTTGAATTCAGTCCAGGTCCCTTCCAGCTTATGAAGCTGAGGGCCGATCTTGATTACGGTCCGGTCCGTAGTGCCTTCGCTCTTGGCATCGCCGGAGGTTATCACCACCTCTTTGACGAACGTGGTCCACTCCGGCTGTTTCGTTACGTCCGCGGCCAGGGCGAAGACGTGCTCCTTTGGGGCATCGATGTCGATCGACCACGATAGACGGGGCATCCGGCAACCTCCTGAGTGCTCGCTAGGAGGGACACTAAGGTACGGGGGTCAGAGGGTCAAGGGGTCAGAGGTCGGAGGCGTTCCTGACACGCAAGCGGGTGGCATCGAGGGGCTTGCGAGGCATGCCGCCGGGAGTATAATTAGGTGCGAGCGGAAGTGGCTCAGTGGTAGAGCACCTCCTTGCCAAGGAGGGGGTCGCGGGTTCGAATCCCGTCTTCCGCTCCATTTTTCTTGTCAAATGGGGCGTGGCGGCTGCTACGCTTCTTGGGGGTTCCAGATTGGGTGACGCCGGAAGGAACGCAATCCGCGTACTGAACGAGACGCAGGGGACGGTGCTGGCCGAGCAGGGCCGCGTGGCCGACCACCTATGGTCCCGCTTCTGGGGACTCATGGGCCGGCGCTCGTTGCCGGAAGGGGAGGCGCTTCTGATTATTCCCTGTTCGTCCGTGCATACTGCCTTCATGCGCTTTCCCATCGATGTTGTCTTTTTGGATGTGGAAGATAGGGTAGTCAAGGTAGTGTCGGAACTCAAACCGTTCCGCATCGCCATGGGCATGAAGGGGGCTCGCCGTGTACTGGAGCTGCCGGCGGGAACGGCGGGACGGGCACGGTTGGAACAGGGAGACCGGCTGATCATCGGGCCCGCCGGCGATGCCGCCTGAGCGCCACTAATTGCTGATGGTACGCACGAGGCTCACGGCAATGGGCCCCAGGATCACGATGAACAGCGCTGGCATCAGAAAAAGCACCAGCGGAAAAGCCATCTTGACGGCTGCCTGGCGCGCCAGCTCTTCTGCCTTTTGGTGACGCCGCTGTCGCAGTAGCCGGGCCTGAGCCCGTAGCGTCTGGGCCAGGCTGCTGCCCATCTGTTGAGACTGGATTACTGCGTTCACAACCACACCCACTTCGGAGATTCCGGCGCGCGTGGCCATATCTAGAAGAGCCTCGCGGCGGGGCTTTCCCAGGTCGACTTCTCGCAGCATCTGGCCGATTTCCTCGGGGAATGGCCCTTCCAGCTCCTGCGAGACCTTGCGGAACGCGGCGTCAAGGCCCAGGCCGGCCTCCACACAGAGCGTGAGCAGATCCAGCGCATCTGGCAGCCGCTTCCTCATGGCCGTCTGACGCCGGCGCAGGCGCGAGCGCAGCCCGCGGAAGGGAAGCCAGCCGCCTACAAGCGACACAACTATCAAGACTAGGAACTCCGCGGGGGTCGGTGCCTTGCCAGAGATGACAACGATCGCTGCCAGCGCTACGAACGCTGGCAGCGTCGCCAGCGTCGCCACGTGGGTGACGAAGGCGGCCGCCGTCGTCGTCGATCCGGCGGAGGCCAGGCGCTCCTCGATGCGCATCATGACGCTCGAGGGGAGCATTGACAGGAGGGAGCGGGCCAGCTTGTTGAGCGGCGGGAGTATGATGCGCTCTACAAAGGTTCCTTCTGTTCTGCCTCTGACTCGATTGCCGTAGCCCAGCGCACGCACACGCGCCTCTGCCGTAATCGCGGAGCTCCGGGTCATCCAGTACACTCCCGACACAATGGAGGCGAAGACTGCGGCAGCGGCGATGAGGCTAAGTGGCATCACGTCTCCCTAATAGTCGACCGTCAGGAGTCGGCGAATGACGAGGAACCCCGTCAGCTGCAACGACAAGGCGATTATCAGCAAGGCGATGCCGAGAGGCTCCGTCCAGAGCACTGACATCAGGCCCGGATGGATGATCGTAAAGAACGCTCCTAGCGCAGTGGGATAGACGGCGAGAACGTTACCCGTGAGTCGCTGCTGAGCCGTGAACGTTCTCACCTCGGCGCGAATACGCTCGCGATCCTCCATCGTTTCCGCGATCTTGTCCAGCATCTCCGCCAGGTTGCCACCGGTGCTACGCTGAATCAGGATCGCCGTCGCGAATGTCTTCGCCTCGTAGCTATCGACCCGTTGGGCGAAGGCGCGCAGCGCATCGTCGGTGCTGGCGCCCAGGCGTGTGTCGATGAGCAACTTTTCCAGCTCTTCGGAGATGGGCGGTTCCAGCTCACGGGCCGCCGACTCCATAGCCTGTAGCAACGCGAATCCGGCGCGCAGCGCGTTCGCCGCTAGGCTCAAGAACTGGGGCAGCTGGGCGCCGATGGTCTCTACTCTCCTCTTGGTCCTGAGTCGTAGATAGAACGCCGGAAGCATGAAGCCCAATGCGGCCAGAACAAGCGCGATCGGCAGGCCGACTCCCCTCCCCAGCACAATGAAACCGATGAGGAAGAAGGCTATCGCCATCAGCATCCGTACGGCGACATACTCGCCGGGCCGGAGCCGCACGTCTGCCTGCTCCAGCTCACGCCTGATGCGCTCGCCCCGGCCGCCGCTCAGAAGGTTCCTCAGGATGGGTAGGGAGGAGGGGGCGCGGCGCAGCAGCGGTAGCGATGAGGGGGCTGGAGCAGCTGGGCGCTTAGCCAGCGCCCTCAGGCGCGCTTCCGGCTTTGTCGTGGGCTCGGCGAAGAGGCGCCTACCCGCGATCGCCAGGAACAGCGCTAGAAACGTGCTGAGGGCGGCGATCAGTGGCCACATTGGTTCATGACCACTTCTGGCTGAACGTGAAGTTTGCGCCCACGCTGATGCCAGCCTGCGTGATTAGATCCATGAAGCTGGGCACGATGCCCGTTGACCGTAGCTCCCCTTCAATCCGACCGTCTTGGTCGACCCCGGTCTGATCGAACTTGAAGAGGTCTTGCATGGTGACTGTGTCGCCTTCCATGCTGACCACCTCGCTCACGCGGGTCACGCGTCGCTGGCCGTCGGCGAAGCGTGAGACGTGGGTCACCAGATGTAACGCGGAGGACATCTGCTCTCTGATCGCCCGAACCGGAAGGTCCAGTCCGGAGAGCAGTACCATGTTTTCTATGCGCGAGAGAGCGTCTCTCGGCGAGTTGGCGTGGACCGTCGTGAGCGATCCCTCGTGGCCGGTGTTCATCGCCTGGAGCATGTCGAACGCCTCCGGTCCGCGCACCTCGCCCACGATGATCCGGTCTGGCCGCATTCTCAGGGTGTTACGAAAGAGATCCCGCTGTGTAACTTCGTTGCGACCCTCGATGTTGGGCGGTCGAGCCTCGCTGGAGATGACGTGCTTCTGTTGTAGCTTCAACTCCACCGGGTCCTCGATGGTGATGATGCGCTCCCTATCCGGAATGAAGCCAGAGAGGGCGTTAAGCAGTGTCGTCTTGCCTGTGCCGGAACCACCGGAGATGATGATGTTCAGGCGTAGTCGCACGCAGCTGTCCAGGAAGTCCGCGAGCTCTCGGGTTATTGTTGCGTTGGCTATCAGGTCTTCCACCGTATACTTGTCGGGTCTGAACTTGCGTATCGTAACCGTGGGGCTGCGTGGGATTAGCGGCGGGATGATGACGTTCACCCTCGACCCGTCAGGCAGACGGGCGTCAACGTAGGGCGAGGACTCGTCTATGCGGCGGCCGAGGGGAGCGAGGATTCGATCCACTATGCGAAGGATGTGCTCCGCATCGTGAAAATGGGCGTTCGACTCGTGGATGACTCCATCGCGCTCGTAATATATCTCGTCGGGCGCGTTGACCATCACTTCGGAAATCATGGGATCGCGCAGGAGGGGCTCCAGAGGCCCCAGCTCCACGGCTTCGTCCACGACCCGTTGCACCACCAGCTCCCGCTGCTCGCCGTACAGGCCGGGCGCCGTCATCGCCAGAACTCCTCGTGCGGCCGCCTCGACGGCTTCTCGGGCCCGTGGGCGGTCCATCTTGGCCACGGCTGCTAGGTCCATATCCTGTAGCAGACGCTGGTGCACCTGATACGCGAGCTCCGAGTAGTCGATCTCCTGCGATATGTTCCAACCGGACGCGCCGCTCGGCGGCGCGCCATCTCCCCAGTTGCTCATGTCTCCTCACCTCTCAGGGCAGGTCCAATCAGCGGCTCTTCCCCCGTCTCTTGCCTCTTCTTCCTGAGCTTCATGCGGTCAATGATACCGGCTCTCGGCTCCGGCTCCGTGCCCGTGATCCGCCGGCCCAGGTCATTGAAGTTCTCTGCGATCTTGCTGGAAGGCTCCACCTCTACCACCGTCTGCCCCATCTGGGCGCAGCGCCGCAGGCGGCGGTCATAGGGGATGTGCCAGAACGTGGGCTGCTCCAGCGTCTCCGCGATCGTGTTCGGCCGCACGTCGTTACCGGGGGAGGCTTGGTTGATCAGCAGCCGGATGCGGTCCGAGGGGAAGGACATGAGGCGGAGAGCGTTCATGGCGCTCTGGGAGTCCTTGATACTGGAGTAGTCTGTGGTGGTGATCCAGAGGACGAATGAGGCCGACTGCAGGGCCACCAGGCTCAGCTCGTCCAAGATGCCCGATGTATCGATGAGCACCACGTCGAAGGTGCGTGCCAGCATCTCGATAACCTTGCGGAAGCGGTCCGAGGGCACTTGGCGCCAGTCCAGCGCCAGGGGTGGCGCGGGTAGGACCATGAGGCCGCTGGAGTGAGGCATCAGGAATTTCGGCAACGTCTCTCGTGTGACCTCGTCTATCCTCTGGCTGAGGTCAAGGATTGAGCGGTCGGGCTGGAGGTCCAGCATCCCGGCCACATCGCCGAAGCCGGCGTCGGCGTCCATGCAAGCTACCGAATGACCGGCGCGCGCTAGTGAGACGCTGAGGTTGGCGACGACGGTAGTCTTGCCGATGCCGCCTTTGGGCCCGAATACGGTGACTACAAGGCCCTGGGGGTTTACGTTCATGTCCCCGCTAAGGCGCATGCGGCGGCGCTCCTCCGATTCAAGCGCCGAGAGGATCGCCTTCCTCACGTCGTCGCGAGACAGCGGCATCGCCAGAAAATCGCGGGCGCCGTTGTGCATCGCCTCGCGCGCCACCT
Organism: Dehalococcoidia bacterium; assembly: GCA_041487235.1. Taxonomy (GTDB): domain Bacteria; phylum Chloroflexota; class Dehalococcoidia; order SM23-28-2; family RBG-16-64-32; genus JBGPMY01. The sequence continues at coordinate 4,085 of JBGPMY010000015.1, read as the reverse complement.
CCAGATCGCCATCGGGTGAGTAGGCCACGACGGGGGTCTCCGGCAGGGCGTCGATCAACGTCGCCAGCGTGTGGACGGAGCGGGTGACTAGCTTCTCCAAGGCGCACATGATGACGTCAGGCTTGATCTCGCTGGCCAGGGAGACCGCGGCAGTCCCGTAGCCCACTTCTCCGCACACCTGAAACTGCGACTGATGGACCAGCTGCTTCACGCGGAAGCGCCTGTCCACGTTCTGATCGACGATGAGTACGGCCGGCACTCTTGCCATCTAAACTCCTCCCCTCACAATCACAGCTAAGCCCCTCACTGGGATGGCGTTACCCCGTACGGCTGCAAGTCAGTTGCTCCCAACTCCACGTTCGCCGCGTCACCTCGTGCACGCAGCGTGAGCCATAGCTTCGCCTTCTCCGCAGTCAGCGCCAACAGCTGGGCCTGGTCTGGGGTGACGGCCACGGTGATCGTGCCCGCGTTCGGCTGCTGCTTCACGTCGGACGGCGTCTGACCAAGGTCCGTCTGGCCAGCAACCCCCTGGCCGGCGTCCACCGCCGGCGGAATAGGCTGCTGAGCTTCCTGCGCCACCGCCAGCACCTCCACGTTCTGGAGCAGCGTCCGGGCCTTATCCAGGCCGGTGCTAGACTCCGTGAAGATGGCGATGACGTCCACGATGTCGCCGGGGAGCACGAGCCCTCCCACGCTGGTCTGTTCCTTCACCGGGATGGAGATCGCCCGCTTGCCGGCGGGGATCACCAGGGAGAGGCTCTGCTCGTCTTACAGCTCCTCGCCGAACTTGGACGTGGTTACTTGCTCACCCTTGGCGATGGGGTAGCGTGCGGTCAGCCCCGCCAGCGGCTCGGTGGCGCTGTACGTCCCGGTCAGCGCCAGGTCAGTGGGGATGGCGGAGACGTGCAGCATGTCCGCGGTGATCCGCGATCGCGCGGCAATATCGCTGGCGGCGGTGACCACGGCGACGGTGTTGACTGGCGCGGCGACCTTCTGGCCGCTGCTGCTATCGCTGTTGTTTGACAGGACCACGAATACCAGGACCGCCGCTATCACTGCGAACAGCGCCGCCAGAGCCATGATCCACCTGTCTGAGCGCTGCAGGACAGCGCTGGATATCCTTGCCATCAGTCCACCCTCCCTACTCGTCGCCCATCGGGCCAATCGTTAATCATAGCTTCTCCTAAGGTAGCATAGACGGCGGCAGCTTGATTAGCCGGCTGCCGCCGGCCAGCTGCTCTGCTGTCCACCTGAAGATCGGCTCCAGGTCGACGCCCTTGGCCTCGCACAGGAAATGATCGCCGTCGGCGTTCTCGCTGGCTCTCTCTGGGGCGAGAACGCAGCCAGGCGGCAGGCCGCCCGGCCCATCGCCGCCGTCGTCCAGAGTGGGCTGCGTGGCCATGTCCGCCAGGAGCTTTGTAGCCAGCGCGCCGCTGTAGGGCCCGGATTCGGAGCAGCTCGCGCCCTCGACGCCGAAGCCGATGGTGAAGATCTCGATGGGCGGGTTCACGGCCTTGGCGGTGGCGGCTTGCTGGTTGGCGTAGTTGCACGGCTGGGTGGACGTCGCAGAGTACACTCGCACCGCTACCCAGTCCAGGTTGAACGTGTGGCTGACCACGGGGGTCACGTAATGGACAACCGCCCTTAGTACGCCGACGCGGACGGCGTTGGTATTGGCGGCCGTCTTGAGGACACCGATCTCCAGGGTGGTGGCCCCCGATTTAACGGTGTCCGCTACGTCGATGTTCTGGGCCGTCCTCGGGTTGCAGCCGCTTATACTTGTTGTAGTGATGTTAGCGCCCGAATCGAGGTCCGTTCCGTTAAGGCGCGCGAAGGTCTGGTAGGTGCCGCCCGTAGCGGCGTCTCCTCTATCATACGGGGTTATATCGACGCTGGTAATGGTGGCGCCGTTGGGAATCGAGCTAAGACTTACGGTATCAGACTCGCGCGAGTTTGTTCCGGTGCTGATCACCGAGTCGCTGCTGCTGCAGCTTTCAGAACCCACCTGATCATCGACGCTAGTGTAGGTGTTGGTCCAGGCGGTGTAGAAGCCGTTGCCGGTGGGGATCAGAGTGCCGGTGGCGCTGGCGCCCCCGCCGTCGTCGGCGACATCGGTCACCCGCACTCTGAAATTGGCGTTGGAGAGTTGAGATGCGCTCCACGTGTGCCCCCAGTTATCTGAGGAGCTGCCCAGCGTGTACGTCTGCTCGCTGGTGGTCAGAGATGCCGTCGATTGCGAGCTGGTCCAGGTTGTGCCGCCGTCCCAGGACATCTGGACGCACATGTTCGGGGTTCCAGACGCGGCGTTGACGCTGGCATCCAGCCGCACTTGGATACCGGACACCGTGGTGCCGCCGGGTATGGAAATACCGTAGTTATAAAAGAGGTGCCGGTCCTTCTGGTTGCTGGCGCAAGAGGTGCTCGTGCCGTTGCCGCTGTTGGCGTCGACAGCGCTGCCACCCCCGTCGGCGCAGGCGTTGGACGGAGTCGTCTCGTAGCCGTCGTTGTCGCCGCTATTGCTGGTGACGGCGGCGTTGGCCCCGCAGTTCAGATATCCGGTGTTCTGCGTCTGCCCCTGGGGTTCATTGGCCTCGCCGTCCGTAAGCAGGATGATGCCCTTCTTCACTCCTGGACGGCCATTGGCCATAAGATAGTCCGTGGCCGTCTTCACCGGGTCGCCCAGGTTGGTGCCTACGGATGACTTGTGGAACCCGTCGCTCGCACAGCGGATGGTTTCGTCCAGCAGGCTGTTGGTGTTCAAGGTGCCGTCGGAGTTCTGGTAATCATCCGACAGCGGCACCGGTAGCCACGAGCCGCCGCTGGAGGCCGCGTTGCCGAGGCCACCGTTAGCGCAAGGCGAGCTGGTGCTCGGGCCCAGGATACCCAGGGCCACGTGCTGCACCGCCGGGTCGAACAGCTGCAGGATAGCCTCGGCGCCGTTCCTGACATTGTCGAGGTCTTCAAAACTCATACTGCCAGTGCGATCGAGAATGAGCACCAGGTCCAGTGGGAGCGTGGGCGGGCCGCCGCAGGCGCCGCTGCAGGCGGCGGAGACGAAGCCCGGCGCTTGCGCGCCGGCGACGCCGAAGATAGGCGCGAAGCCGAACTTCACGGTCTTCTGGCCCTTGACGACGATGGTGTTGCACTTGTGCGTACCGTCTGTAGGCGTTGCGCACATAGCGTAACAGAGCTGATTGATGCACGTGAACGCAGCTGACGTGAGCTGCGGGCAGACGGCTGGGATGTCGAAGCGATCCGGCTGGCCGTCCCCGTTGCGGTCGCCGACGATGCAGCGGAAGGTGACGCCGACGTCCGATGGGTCGATATCGAAGTCGTTGTCGTGGGCGTACTGGCGCGCTGTCGCTATGGCGCCCGCCCCGTCGGTGGGCAGCTTCTGAGAGGCTGCCGTCGACGCCTGGTCCAAAGCGTTGACAACGCTCGCGCGGCCGCTGAACCACAGCCCGAAGTCCACGACGATGACGCCGATCACCAACACCAGCGTCATGCCCAAGACCCCCAGGATCAACGCCTGCCCGTGCTCGCCGAGATCGCCTGCCCCGGGCGTCCTCACGGAGGGCATGGCGTAGCTCCAGCCACTGTAGTCTGCAGCGCGGTTGAATAGTCAGGGTCCATCTTGATGCTGGGCGGCGTGCCGCCCATAGCCTTCCACATCTCGCCGCCGCCGGCGGTAAACCTGTAAGTGTAGGTGGCCTTCACGCGTACCCTATCGCCAAAATCTCCCAGGGTGCCGTTGGCGTTCGCATCCTGGTAGCAGACTATGACGTCGGCGGGTTTCAGTATACCCTGGGACTGGGCTACCGTCGTATCGATGATCTGCGTCGTGTTGTCGTTGACCTTGGCTTCGCGCACACCTTCGCTGACAGCGTGCTGGAGCACCAGGCGGCGGTCGACGGCCAGCCCAAAGTCCACCAGCACCAGCATGAAGACGAGGATCAGAGGCAGAACCAGGGCCAACTCTATCAGCGCCTGGCCGCGCTCGTTGCGGTGCGCCTCCCTGACTGGCTGCAGCGCCGGTTCTACGGCGCGCCAGCGGCCAATGACCGGCGCCAGCAGCCGCGACGGTG
>JBGPMY010000014.1:0-14790 GCA_041487235.1 Dehalococcoidia bacterium | reverse complement strand
GCCGCAGCCGGCCGGAATACCGCCCGCCCTTCGAGCTGGAGGACTTCATGGTCGTGGAGCGGCGGCACCACGCGCCCGGCGAGCAGGGGCGGGAGATGCTGTCCGAGGCGATGGTGAAGGTGCGCGTGGGCGACCAGGTGTTCCACACGGCGGCGGAGGGGAACGGTCCGGTGAACGCCCTGGACGATGCCGTGCGCAAGGCGCTGGTTCAGTTCTACCCCAAGATAGAGGCGATCAAGCTGGTGGACTACAAGGTACGCATCATCGATTCGGCGGCGGGCACCGCCGCCAACGTGCGGGTGCTGATTGAGTCCATGGACGGGGAAGAGACATGGACGACGGTGGGATCTTCCACGGACATCATCGAGGCGTCATGGCTGGCGCTGGCGGACAGCCTGGAGTACTGGCTGGTCAAGCACGCAGGCGCGATCGCAGCCTGAGTCTGCGCTGAGTCATGACTGGCGAGCTGCCGGTCAAGGTGTTGCCGGGCAGACGGCTGAGGCCGGTGGCGCCGGAAGACCTCTGACCATTTCGCCCAACGGCTACGCAAGAATTTCTAGAAGTTGAGGGAGAATAAGGCTAATTCTGCTTGTCAGGGGTTATGCTCCCTGCTATACTCCCCGTCAAGACTCAAAGGGGAGGGAGTACCGTGGTAGTGGTGACTAATTTTCCCAAGTGCCAGAAGTGCGAGTTGGGCGACCTGGTGCCGCTGTCTGACTTCGGAAGTCAGGGAGCGGCGATCTATTTTAAGGCCTGGGCCTGCACGAACCCCGGCTGTGGGTTCAACATCAAGATACGTAACGGGGACTTGTACATCGACGAGCCGATCTCCAGTGGCGCGATGCACACTCCCCGCGTACGCGCGTAATCACCCAGCGAACGTCGCAGCCCCCGATTTGGGGGCCGTTGTTTCTGACCCGAGTGCAGTCGCTGCCCCGCGAGCCAAGCCGGCGCTCGCCTTGCGCCGCCCACAGGAGGCCGTTAACATTCTTTTGAGGCGATGAGCCGGCCATCTAAACTGTTTCACCACGCGGACGCCACTCGCCTGTTATGACTCAAGCCCAGATCGCGAAGCGGCAGCCGCTGCGGCGTAGCTCTGGCGTCTTGGACCTGGCGGCGGACCTGCTAGGTTTTTGGCGGCGGCGCGAGCTTCTGTGGCACATGACGGTGCGCCACTTGCGGGGCCAGTACAAGCAATCCGTGCTGGGATACGCCTGGGCTTTCCTCAACCCCCTCAGCCAGATGCTGATCATGAGCTTCGTCTTCTCGACGATCCTCCGGATCGATAGCGGATACGGCGTGCCCTATCCACTGTTCCTGTTCGTGGGGCTGATCCCCTGGATATTCTTCTCCAGCGCCCTATCTTCGGGGACGGACAGCGTGGTGAACGCCTCCAGCCTGGTGAGCAAGGTGTATTTCCCGCGGGAGGTGCTGCCCACGGCCGCCGTGCTCACGAAGCTGGTGGACCTGGGCTTCGGCCTCCTTATCCTGGGCAGCCTGATGGTCTACTACGGCGACCCGCCGGAGGCCACAGCGTGGTGGCTTCCGATCCTCTTCTTCATCCACATGCTGTTCGTCCTGGGGCTGTCTTACCCTCTGGCGGCTCTCAACCTCTACTTCCACGATGTGCGCTTCCTGGTGGGGGTGGTGCTGACCCTCTGGTTCTACCTGACACCGGTGCTCTACCCCATCGACCGGGTGCCGGACAAGTACAACATCATCTTCGAACTGAACCCCAACTCGCTGTTCATTAACGCCTACCGGCGCGTCCTGTTGCAGGGCGAGAGCCCGGGCCTGGACAGAGTGTTGTTGGGGCTGGCCATCGCTGTGGCGACGTTTCTCATCGGTTACTATCTGTTCAAGAGGATGGAGCCAGGGTTTGCAGACCGAATTTAGCAACAGGGAGATCGAGTTCTGGCAGGTCAGCAAGCGCTTCCAGCTACAGGAAGGACGCACCCTGCGCGAGTTTGTGCCGGCGCTCCTTAAAGGCCGCGGCTGGACAGACCCGTTCTACGCCCTGCGCGACGTGACGTTCGTCATAGATCGCGGCGAAACCGTGGGCATCATCGGCCGCAACGGGAGCGGCAAGAGCACGACGCTGAAGCTGATCGCCGGGGTCACGGCGCCGACTGAGGGCGAGGTTCGGGTTGAAGGGAGGGTGTCGCCGCTGATCGAGCTGGGGGCCGGCTTCCACCCGGACCTCACCGGCAGGGAGAACGTGCACCTCAACGCCTCCATCCTCGGGATGTCAGGCAAAGAGATCCGCCAGCAGTTCGACAACATCGTGAACTTCGCCGAGCTGTGGGAGTTTATCGATACGCCGGTCAAGCGCTACTCATCCGGAATGTACGTGCGCCTGGGGTTCGCTGTCGCCGTCCACAGCAATCCGGAGGTGCTTCTGGTGGACGAGGTGCTGTCCGTGGGTGACGCCTTCTTCCAGGAGAAGTGCCTGGCCAAGATGCACGAGTTCCAGCGACAGGGGACGACGATAGTGGTGGTGTCCCACAGCCTGAACCTGGTGGCCAGCTTCTGCGAGCGGGCGATCTGGCTGGACCACGGCCGCATCGTGGCGGAGGGCCCCGCCGCGCAAGTGGTGCGGCAGTACACTGAGACCGTCCCTCACGCCGCGGAGACGACGGTCTAGGGGCCGCGCCGGTTCCGCCTCACTGAACATCGTCGTTGCGATAGGCGACAACCTCATCGGAGGCAGCGATCGGGGTCAGGCCTGGCGCGGACGCGAGATACGCCTCGACCGCTTCGGCTGTTCCGTCGGTTACATAGCTCGTCGGGAAGCCTTCGAAATCGACTCTGTGCAGCACGAGGTACTTGATACTAAGGTCCCGGAAGGTGCGGCGCACGAGTTCACGGTCAAGGTCCTCGGAGTCCGGGAAGCCAGGACATATTGGGCAGCTCAAGTATTTCAATCCCGGAACCTCCCTCAGCCAGAGTATGTCCTTGTCCTTGCCGCGCGACATGAACCCCCCGATGATGGCCTTCTCGTGGGTAATCTGACCATATTGCGCCATGGCTCCGCCGATGATATCGCCTCTCTGCACGGTTCCCGTGATGCGACCCACTGGCAGATCCAGAACAGCGAAGTCTCCGGGGTCCGCCGCGATCTCCTCGTACACTGTCGGCGTCGTGAACGAGGCTAGGCTGACCGGTGGGTTCCAGTACTCAAGCATAACCAAGGCCAGAGCAACGGTTGCCACTAGGGGCGCCACGGCCCTGGGGCCGCTGCGGAGACGCGGCATCAGCGCGCTCAAACCCATCCCGGCGAGCACGCCCAGGGCGAGAGTGCCAAAGACGATCATGCGCGCCGGCACCCTCCTGAGCCCGATGACGGGAATCTCGTCGTAGAGTCGGAACGGCAGGGAAATGGAAAACGAGATTCCGCCGATGGAAAACTCTTTGCTGCCCCCCACATAGAGGAAGGGGCCCAGGGCCAGTACGGCGAAGAAGAGGAATGTGCCCGCCCACAGAAGCATGGATTTCCGCTGCGGCGAGTTCCAGTTGAGCACAACCGCCAAGCCGGCGAGCAACAGGGGAAGGATACCGAGGAAGACCGTGCCTTCCACGCTCCCGATCGCAGTGTGGATTTGGCCTCCAAAGTCACCCTCCGAAAATTTCCCCGGCCCCCACAGAGGACTGGGCGTCACAAAGGCCAGCAGATCGGCTGAGTAGAACTCCGCCGGCGGGCTGAGGCCGCCCCGCATAGAGTAGTCGCCCGAAAGGACGCTCAACATACTCGGAATCAGCAGCGGCGCGCTGATGATCAACCATACTCCCGTCGCCAGTCCTGTCCCCCGCCACAACCTCACAACGCTTTCGGCATCGCTCTTTCGCACATGCGCAACCGTCTGAAACGCCACGAATAGCACCAGAAATAGCCCTGCGTCTATCGCGAACTCGAAGGAGTTGTATATCAGAACCGCCCAAACGACGCCCAGGGCCACCATCTCCTTCAAGCGCCCCGTATCGTGAAACCTGACGAGAAAAAGCGCGAACAGAGGGATGGGCCACGTTGTAGATATGCCTGGGTGGCCGTGCATACGCGTCATGACGAACGGCGAAAAGGCGAAAATGTATCCTGCCAGGACGGCCGACCAATGGTTGCCGGTGATTCGATAAGTGAGCGCATACGCCCCCAGCGCAGAGAGCACGAAGAAAGACAGCGCAAGCACGTTCCAGGAAAGCATGACGTTCTTTGTTGCCAGCTGCAGTGGGATGGAGAGGACGCCGTTAACCAAGATGATCGTATGTAAATACAGGTCCGAGCCCTGGGGGTAGAAGATAAAATCGGAATGAAAGGGATTGGTCTGAAGCTCAACGATCGCGTGCTTTACCCACCAGAGGTTCCAGATGATGATGACGTAGGAGTCCGGGGCCCAGCCCATGATAGAATCGGTGGTATGCAGGATGAGCGGCCACGTCTGGACGATGGCCGCGCACGAAAACAGCAGCGTCACGGCCAGCCAGCGGCCAACACCGGTCGTGAACAGTCCGCTGAGGCCGTTCAGGGCGCGGGCCGCCGGAACGGTCGGCTGGTCGCTTCGCGCCGCATGTTCGGAGGGCGCAGGCAACCTTGACCTACTGGGCTCCAACGCCTAGCTCCAAGCGATCAACAGAGTTCCACTCGTTCCAAAGCCACTCCCAGTTCACGTGTGTCGCGACTTCGCGACGAACCATCAGGCGCCCATGTGTCGGCAACTTCAATCGACACTTTGACCTCGCCAGAAGCAGGACTCGCAAGCGGAAGCGCCGTTTCGAACCAGGTTCGCGGCTCGCACTCGAATACTCCCAAGCGGACTCCATCCGCCGAGATTGCCCCACTGGTATGACCTTGGCGGCGACCGTTGAAGAACCGAATAACTAGGGTTGACTGGCCCGATCCTCGGAGGAAAACGTGCGCGTTCCGCTTAGTCCAACGAATCTTTGGCGGCCAGTCTTCGACGGGGTAGAATCCAGCATGGTCGATTTGCAGCCGATCGTTCACCCCCATTCGCACGAAGGGGTCAACTACGCGACGATAGCCCTGAATGTCGTAGTACAGGTATTCTGGGTACCACAATCGGGACAGCTCGCCGCGCTGCGCGACAGCGTGTATGACATCGAGCCGCTGCCGCCAGAAGCCGAGCCTATTCAGGGCCGAGACCGCCTTGTCCCACCAGGCCGGGTGATCGTAAGCGGCATCACGGACGGCCTCAATGAACTGCAGCTGAAATCCGCATCCCTCCAACAGATCCCGCAACTCCGCCACACTGAACTCACGGTTATGACGAGCGGTCGTGCCGTAGCCCGAGAAGGGAGGATAGTAGTTCCGACCGAGCAGCATTCGGCGCAGGTACTCCCATCGCAACGCGTTGGGAGTACTCACCACCAGATGGCCATCCTTCTTCAAGACACGATGAATCTCCACAAGGGCCCACGTGGGGTCGTGGGTCAGGTGTTCAATCACCTCACAGAAGATGACTAAGTCAAAGGACTCCGACGGGAACGGCAGCTGATCTACTTCAATGTTTGCTGTGTCAAACGGTATCTCCAGTGCTTCGCCAGTGGTGAGATTGCGCAGCACCTCGACTCCGCGAGGCGGCTGGCCCTCAGGAGGCGGTTCGTTGAGGGCCGTCAGCTCGTAGCCCAGGTACTTCTTGAGGAGCACCGTCATAAGGTACGGTCGTGCTCCGATCTCCAACACTCTCGGCCGATCGAGCGGCAAGGAGGCCAACAGCCTCAACGTGTAGAGCAGCCGGTCCAGGGCCACGTCCAAGTACTGTCTGACTGCGGGATCACTCAGAGAGTCGAACTGTCCAGCGAGAGACTTCGCTTCGTCGGGTGACGGCACCCTAGGGGCAATGAGCTTGATTGGCGCTACGCCCTTGTCGGCCGCGCGATTCGCGCTCATGTCGGCTTCTACCCCTCCAGCCGCTGGGAGAGAGGCCAGCGCTCCTCCCGATCCTCGGGGGCGAGGACGGGCCGGCACCTGATCTCGGTGCCCGCCATCTCTTGGTCGCTGGCCAGGTAGACGAGACCGGGCAGCTTCTGAGCCCAGCGCTTGAGGAAGATGCCCCGGTTGCGCTTCTGGGCCTCCTCCGTCGCCGCTTGGTTCCGGCCCATGGTGACGCCGTGATGGTGGATGAGGACGCTTCCGCGGTGGAGCACCAGGGCGTAACCGTTCTCCTTGATGCGTATGCAGAGGTCGGTGTCCTCGTAGTAGCCGCGACGGTACGCCGTGTCGAAGCCTGCCAGCTCGCGCCGGACCAGCATGCAGGCCCCCGTGAGCGCGTCGACTTCGATTGGCGACTCATCGGCGACGGGCCGGCCGCCCATATTGATGTGATACGGCGTGAGGTCGCTCTTGTGGAACATCTTGCCATCGTGCTGGACCCGGCCGTCCGGGTAGAGAAGACGCGAGCCCACAGCGCCTACTTTCGGGTGCGCGTCCAGCGTCTCGATCAGGGGCTCGATCCAGCCAGGGAAGGCCTCGATGTCATCGTTGAGGTACAGGATGTAGGGGCGCGTGGAGATGCGCTGGCCCTGGTTGTTGAAGGCGGCAAAGCTGTGGTTGTTGCGGTTCCGGATCACGCGCAGGTGCGGATAGTCCAGCGATGCCAGGTACACCGCCGTGCCATCGCCGCTGCCGTTGTCCACGACAATCAGCTCGTAGCCGGGCGGCGTGTTCTCCAGCACCGACTCCAGGGCGCGCTTGAGCACGCTGAGATTGTTGTGCGTGCCGATGATAATGGATGCCTTTTCGGTCTTGCTCACCGCCGAGAGCATCTGCGATCTAACACGCGCCGGCGAGAAGTAGCGCGCCCGCTCACGCGCCGCCTGGGACAGCCGCTTCCAGAGCCGCGGATCGGCGGCGACCGACCAGGTACGGTCGACCAACTCGTCCAGGCTGTCGAAGAGGTAGCCCTGCTGTCCACTGGTGATGATCTCCGGCGGGCCGCCAGAGTTGTAGACGACGGGCACAGCGCCGGAGGCCATCGCCTCCAGAATGGTGATCCCGAAGTGCTCCTGGGCGGCGGGCTGCTTCACGGAGAAGCCCGTGGCGTGCCAGTAGACGCTGGCCCGGGTGAAGAGGTTGCGCAGCTGGGCGGCGGGCAGGTTGAGGGCGAACTCTACGGGGAAGCCATGGGCGTGCTTGGCCAGGTGCGCCGCATATATTTCCTCGCCCTCGTCAATCGTGGCGCCGGCCAGCACCAGCCGCCAGCCCTTGAGGCCGCGCTCGCACAGCTGCTTGAACGCCTGGATCATCATCACGTGCGCCTTATCCGCATACGCCGAAGGAAGGGAGAAGCGGCTCACGTGAAGGATCATCGGCTCCTTGGGGCCGGTCTCGAACTCGCCGGGTTCAATGCAGGGCGGGATGACGACGATGTCTTGTGTGTTGTAGCGCTCCTTCAAGTAGCCCGCCGTGTACTGGCTATTGGCTATGTGCGTGTAACCGGAGCCATCCAGAGACACGAAGGGGAAGAACACCATGTTGAACCGCTTCGGCGTTCGGGCCGGCCAGATGCGCTCGTTCCAGACAGACAGCCAGACATCGTAGGTGTCCTCCACGCCTGGAGAATAGTGGCGCACCCTTACGTCGCCTATATCGATGCGCAGGTTCTCCCGGTACCACTCAGCATCGCGCAAAGGAGTGCCGGGCGGCAGCAACAGATCGACGTCGTAATAGGGGGCGAGCGGAATGATGAGCTGCAATGCGTGCACCGTGCCTCCGCCTACGCTCCAGCAGTGCTCGCCGTAGCAGCCGACCCGCAGCCGGCGCACTCGCGGGCGCCCGGCTTCCTGCCCGGCAACGGCCCGTCGCCGCGTGAGAGTTCGCAGGGGCGCCGTCACCCTGCCCACAGCGGTTCTGAGAGGCCGCATCCTGATGGCAGCCATCCCGGTGCGCGCCATCTTCAGGAGCAGACGGTAGCGAAGGCTGCCCCTGGGGGCGAATTTACGGATGATGGGCCGCAGGCGATTGAGGGCCCGCCAGCCCACGGAGCTCTCGATATCGCTCAAGCGCCTGAGCGCCCCCTCCAACTCCCCCTGGCGCACACGCAACTCTCGGCGGAAGCGGGTGGCTTGCGCCTGCAGCGTGACCCTTTCCTGGACGGCGATCTCTCCCTGGGCAGCGAGCTCGCGCTGTTCCGCCAGATCAGTCTCCAGTCGCGCGACGAGGCTGTTGAGCCGCCCTACCTCCTCCAGATACCCCTTCATCTCGTAGAGACCGGTCATGACGGCATGCTCTTCCGCCTGGGGCAGAAGCGCGTCCGAGCAGAGACTGACCATGTACAGCGTCTCAGCGGCGGGCTTGCCGACGGCCTTGTAGGTCTCCAGCCGGCCATCTAGTTCGGTATCGGCTTGCTCCATCGTAGAACGAGCGAGAATGGCGCTGGTGATCCAGTCGTCCTGGGTGTACGTGGCGACGTGGCTGAAAGAGGCGTTCAGGGCGCCTTCCAGTTCGGCGAAGGTGAACTCGTGGAGGTGAAACGGGTTGCCTTCAACGAAGATGCCCCGATTGGGCGTGGAGACGATGAAGAGACCGTCCGGCCTCAGCACCCGTTTGACTTCGCAGAGGAACCGCTGGGGGTCCGGAACATGCTCTATCGTCTCGAAGGAGACGATTATATCGAACTGCGCGTCCGCCAGCGGCAAACACTCGGCGTCGGCCAGCACGTAGTCGGGCCCGGCGCCGGCGTGGCGGGCCGCCCCATAGCGAACGGCCTGCTCGGAGTAATCGATCCCTACGATCTGGTCCGCGCCCGCCGCCTTCAGGAGGTTCGATCCGTAACCGACGCCGCTGGCGACATCGAGCACCCGTTTCCCCCTGACGAACCTGGAGGCGAAGATGTAGCGCACCATGTGCTCCGCGTACACTACGGCGTCGTGGTGGAAATCCGGGATCATCCGCTCGCCGTCGTCCTGGATTGCGTGCACGCCGGGCGCTTCCGTGGCGATCTGACTCTCTCCCTTGGGCACTCCGGCAATTATAGCACCGGCCCAAACGCTGCATCCAGGCTGAATCCGCAGGCAGTTGGCGCCGCCGCCAGGGCTTAGGAGGAGCAGAGTGAGAGCGGCTGTCCGCTGGGGATCGCCGCCAGCGTGCTGTCCGCCAACCGGTTGATGTTGGCCCATTGGTGCCCGCAGTTGATGAACACCTCTGGGCTGGTGGCCCACCGCTTCATGCCACCCGCCATCACCCAGACCCCAGCGTCGGAGCCCTGCAGCAGCGTCCCGTCGGCGAAGCTCTGCCTGGGACAGCTGTTCACGTTCAGGGGCGGCCCCGTCGCTATCGAGTTCAGCAGGAGATCGGGCACAGTCCTTATGGCGTCCCAGTAATAACCGCATCCCAGGAACGTCTGCGGGTCCACGGCGTGCCGCTTGCGCCCGCCTTCCATCACCCATGCGTCCGGCGCCGCGCCCTTGATGAGGTTGCCCGTGGCCAGGGCGTCCAGTAGCGGCTGGCCGGTGGGAACGGCGCCCAGCCAGCTATCGGGGACGACTGCGACGTCCTCCCATGAGAAGCTCCGGGCCACGAAGTTCTCCGGGCTGACAAGGTGCCGCTTGTAGCCGAACTGCAAGATGTACACGTCGGGCGCAGATCCCCTGACGAGAGCTCCGTCAGCCGTACAGAGCGTCAAAGGCCGTCCGCCTGGAATCGCTGCCAGGGTGCTGTCCGCCATGCGGTTGACGTTGGCCCACCAGTAGCCGCAGCTCAGGAACACTTCCGGGCTGGTGGCCCACCGCTTGTGGCCACTCGTCATCACCCAGACTCCGGCGTCGGAGCCCTGCAGCAGCGTCCCATCGCCAAAGCTCTGGCTGGGACAGCTGTTGACACTCAGGGGCGGCCCCGTCGTTATCGAGCTCAACAGGATGTCCGGCACCGTCCTTATGGCGTCCCAGTAGTAACCGCATCCCAGGAACGTCTGGGGGTCAACGGCGTGCCGCTTGCGCCCCGCTTCCATCACCCACACGTCCGGCGCGGAGCCCTTCAGAAGGTTGCCGGTGGCCAGCGCATCCAGCAGCGGCTGGCCGGTGGGAACGGTGGCTAGCCAGTCATCGGGAACGGACACGACGTCAGCCCAAGAGAAGCCGCGGGCCGCGAAGTTCTCCGGGCTGACAAGGTGTCGCTTGTGGCCGGCCTGCAGGATGAATACGTCCGGGCCAGAGCCGCGGACCAGAGTGCCGTCCGGGAGGTTCGAGACGTTCAGCGTGACGCCTACAGTGAAGGGGGCGCCGACCGCGAACAGTGACTCGATATTCACCTGCGCCGTGTGAGTGCCGAGCGCCAAACCGCTGACCTCGGCCCGGACGGTCAGGGTCGAAGTCCGGGCGCCCAGGTCCGCGCCCAGGGCAACCCCCTGAGATCGTGACAGCTTCAGCCATGACGCCGTCGTCGTCGCCCGGTAGGCGAGAGCGCCGCTCCCCGCGTTAGATATCGTCAACGCCGCTTGCGCCTGCTGGATGCCCGGGATGTCGACGAGTGCGATCTGCCCCTGCGACACGTTCAGGACCGGCGACCCTATCACCTGGCCCCGGTCCACGGAGAGCGCTGTGGGGTCCCGATGGTTGGTGTTGGGGGTGGGGATGTCCATCGCTGCGCACTGAGCGTCGAATGAGCAAGGGTTCCAGTTCTCCAGCTTCAGCGGCCCGGCGAACTGCGGGTCAGAGAGGTCCGGCAGGTGGACTTCCTGCTGGTCCCAGAGGAGAGAGCCTCCTCTGAGCGGGGGGTGTGCCAGGCAGCCCAGAACCATCTCCTGGTACGGATACTGGGAACGGTCGTGTCCCAGTCCGTCTCCGTCCGGGGCGCAGCTGAACTGCGATCGAGTCAGATCGTAGTCCGGATTGAGAGGGTGGTTCTTGAAGGCGAACCCGTTATAGCCCCAGACGGCGTAGTACCAGTTCTCGATGAGCTGGGGGTCGCGGTTACCGACGAGTGGCCGCAACTCCGGCGCCAGGTTCCACTTGCCGGCCAGAATATGCGCTCCGCGCGCGATGTTGAAGGCGAAGTGCCCGCCGATCATCGCCTGGTCCAGGTTCGGGACGCCGGTCACGTTCTGCATGCCGGATGTCACCTGCATGAGGCCGTAGCCGCAGTCATGGGATGCCAGCACGGGGCCGACTGACCCGTAGGGGACGGAGTAATCGCCCTGGGCCCAGCTGCTCTCCAGACTAGCGATCGCCTTGAGTATGACCGGCGGAATATAGGGGTCTGCGGCCTGGTCAGAGCCGGCTGCGCGATCTCCCGTCTCTAGCCGCGGCAGCGAGAAGGACGGCAGCTCCGGGAACAGCTGATTGAATCCCGCCAGCTCCAGTGTGCGGGCGTAGACGTTCTTGTAGTCGGCGGCCTCGTACGTCTCGATGTCGAAGGGACCGAACGGACTTCCCGTGGCGGAGCATAGGTGCTGCGCCGACACCGACGACGGCGCCACGAACAGGAACGCGGCGACAAGCGCCGCCGCTGCCGCGAGCGCCAGTCCGCAGGCCGCGCCCCTATTCACAGTCCACCCGCCGCTTACCAGCCACATATAGTATTAACGTAGGAGGATCGCCATCGATAAAGGGGACGCATGGCTTGCGGGGTTGTGACACCCTATTCCCCGACAGCCGCAGGCGCTGCCCATGACCCGCCTATTATAGCCTCGCTTGACCTTCCAGGCGATGTGGCCGACACTTAACGTCGTCACCTGCCGATCAAAGGGCGACTGTGCGTCCCGGCTTGCTCGTTCTTCCTGGGCCCGATGCCATCTTAAGGAGTGCATGAGCGAAGCGCCCCAAGTCTTTACGATCATCCTCAACTGGAACGGGCTGGCAGACACGAGAGAGTGTCTGCAGAGTCTGCGAGACGTCTCCTACCCCGCTCAGCGGGTGATCGTCGTCGACAACGGATCGCAGGAGGACGAGGCGCGGCTCCTGGAGCAGCAGTTCGGCGACTTCATTTACCTCATTCGCAATCAGACCAACGTGGGCGTGGCCGCCGGCTGGAATATCGGCATCCGCTACGCCCTGGAGCGGGGGACGGACTACGTCCTGCTCCTGAACAACGACGTGATTGTCGATCCCGATTTCTTGTCCGAGCTGGTGGCCGCGGCGCAGAGCCGGCCAGATTTAGCGGCGGCCTGCCCGAAGACCTACTTTCGGCACAGTCCGGACGTCATCTACTCTACGGGCGGGCGAGTGAACATCTGGACGGCGACCGCTCGCCAGATTGGGCGCGGCCAGGTCGATCGGGGTCAGTTCGAACGCGTCGCCCGGCGGGACTACGCGGACGGCGTCTGCATCCTCATATCGAAGGCGGCGCTGGAGCGCGTGGGCCTGCTGGACGAAGACTACTTCGCCTACTGGGAAGAGACGGACTGGTGCTTCCGGGCGCGGGAGCTGGGCCTGCGGTGCTACTACGTTCCCGCCGCCAAAATCTGGCACAAGGCAGCCAGGTCCCTGTCCCCAGGAAACGATTTCTACTACCTGTACCGCCGAAACGCCCTGCTGTTCGTTAGAAAGAGGGGAAACGCCCTCCAGCTGACGTCGGCCTTGCTAATGCACCTCTTAGTCTACGGACCAGCGTACTTCGTGAGGCATCCCAGCCGGATTGGCCGGGCGCCGTCAGAGGCGCGAGCCCTCCTGTGGCACGCAACTAACCGGCGGGCGAGTAACCAGGCGCGGCAGCCGCCGTTAGTTTAAGGGAGAGAACTCCATGACGACGACAGCCACCGCCACCAAGAAGGTCACGGCAGGCGCCGGCGCGGGAGGCGAAGGCGGGCCCATGAAGGGTCTGGTCCTTAGCGGGGGGAAGGGCAGCCGGCTGAGGCCGTTTACGTATACCAACGCCAAACAGCTGGTCCCCATCGCCAACAAGCCGGTCCTCTTCTACGCCATCGAGCAGCTCGTCGAAGCCGGAGTCACCGACATCGGGATCATCGTCGGCGACACGGCGGAGCAGGTGATGGCGGCGGCCGGTGACGGCGGCGCCTTCGGGGCCAAGATCACCTACATAGCGCAGGAGCAGCCCCTGGGCATCGCCCACGCCGTGAAGGTGGCCCGCGATTACCTGGGGGAGTCGCGCTTCGTGCTCTACCTGGGGGATAACTTCGTGCTGGGGGGCATCAAACCTTACGTCGAGAACTTCCTGGCTCGCGAAAGCAACTCGCATATACTGCTGCATCCGGTGCCCAACCCGCAGGCGTTCGGGATCGCCGAGTTCACGGACGGCCGCATCGCGCGCATCGTGGAGAAACCGACGAGTCCGCCCACCAACCTGGCCGTCATCGGCGTCTACATGCTGGACCGCAACGTGTTCGACGTGATCGAGACGTTGCGTCCGTCCGGCCGCGGCGAACTGGAGATCACCGACGCCCTGCAGGGGCTGATCGACCGCGGCCTGCGCGTGGACGCCGAGATCATGGACCGCTACTGGATAGACACCGGCAAGATGGACGACATCCTGCAGGCGAACAAGATGGTGCTGGGCACGATGGCGCCCCGCCGGGAGGGAGAGGTGGACGAGCGCTCTCGCGTTTACGAGCCGGTGGTCCTGGAGCCGGGCGCCCGCGTGGTTAACAGCGTGCTGCGCGGGCCGCTGATCATCGGCAAGGGCACAGAGGTCATCGATTCGTACATCGGGCCGTGCACCTCGATCGACCACGGCTGCCGGATCAAGGGTTGCCGCATCGAGAACAGCGTGGTGATGGAGGAGACGGTGATCGAAGAGATCCAGTGGCCGATAGTGCAGAGCCTCATCGGGCGGTTCGTAGAGCTGCGCGGCGCCCACGGCGTGGGCGGCGGCTACAGCCTGACGCTGGGCGACCACAGCCGCATCGAGATGCCGGACGGGTAGCAGCGTTGACGACCTACCTGATCACTGGCGGCTGCGGCTTCATCGGCAGCAACTTCATACTGCGGCTGCTGTCCAAGCAACCGCAGGCGCGCGTCATCAACCTGGACAAGCTAACTTACGCCGGCAACCCGGCCAACCTGCGCGAAGTCGAACACGACGAGGGCTACCGCTTCGTCCAGGGCGACATCTGCAACGTCGCGCTGGTGGACGAGGTCGTGCAGCAGGCGGACGTCATCGTCAACTTCGCCGCCGAGTCCCATGTCGACCGCTCGTTGATGGAAGCGGACTCCTTCATCCATACCGACGTATACGGGACGCACGTCCTGCTGGACGCCGCCCGCCGCAACGCCGGACTCAAGCGCTTCCTGCACATCTCCACGGACGAGGTGTACGGAGACGTGGCTGAGGGCAAGTCCTCCCTGGAGACGGACCCGCTGCGCCCGCGCAGCCCCTATTCCGCGAGCAAGGCGGGCGGCGAGATGCAGTGCCTGGCCTACATCGAGACGTACGGCCTGCCGGTGATAATCGCGCGGGCGGCCAACAACGTGGGGCCGCGACAGCACATCGAGAAGTTCGTGCCGCTGTTCACGACGAACGCCCTGAACGACGAGCCGCTGCCGCTGTACGGGGACGGGCGGCAGATGCGCGATTGGCTGTTCGTGGAGGATAACTGCGAGGCGCTGGAGCTGCTGTTGCAGGAGGGCGAGCCGGGGCAGGTGTATAACATCGGCGCTGGCAACCACCGCTACAACATCGAGGTGGCGGAGAGGATCGTGGACCTCCTGGAGAAGCCGCGCAGCCTCATCCGCTTCGTGGCCGACCGCGCCGGTCACGATCACCGCTACAGTGTGAACTTCGACAGGATGCGCAAGCTGGGCTGGTCGCCGCGCCATGGTTTCGAAGAAGCGCTAGAGAAGACCGTCCAGTGGTATGTCGACAATCGTGGCTGGTGGGAAGCCGTG
>JBGPMY010000013.1:0-14887 GCA_041487235.1 Dehalococcoidia bacterium | reverse complement strand
CTCACGCTCCTGATGATAGCCTCCATCGCAGTATCACCCTTGCTCTCGGCGTCCCGTGTGCCCTGGACGTCACCCGCCTGGGCCTTAGCGATCGTGTCTTGCAGAACTCCCTTGATCTCCGCCAGAAAGCTCTTCAGTTGCGCGGAGCTGACCGGCGTTCCTGCGGCGCCTGACGATGTGGCCGTTGTGCTGGTCGTCTTAGTGGTGTTGTCGTCTCCGCCCCCACAAGCCACCGCTAGCAGCATCAGTACTGCCAGAGCGCTGGCTGAGACAAAGATCATCCTTCTCATGGTGCCCTCCTTGCATCGTCTCCACGTTGGCAATGCCGTCTTGGTTCCCACGCTACTTGCCTGCCGATTGCAGGAAGGCGATTAGCTTCTGCAGATCGGCATCCGGAAGAAAGTTGGTATCGAACGCGGGCATGGACTTGGGACCCTCGCGCACCTTTGTCGATATCTTGAGGGCGCTGTCGCCCGCCAGGTCCTTGCCAACGGTTGCCCCTTCTCCATTGAACCCGTGGCAGCTGGCGCAGCCGTAGCGGAAGAAGAGGATTCGGCCGGCCTGCGCGGGATCACCTGTGTTCGCCAGGCCGGGGTCCGCGAGAGGTATCCCATCGAAGGGCTGCTCTTGACCAACGTAGATGATCCCGGTGCGGTTGTATCCCTCCGCCGATAGGTTGCCGTGTGTGTAGGGGCTGCGGGCGATGATGACAACGATGAGGGTGAACGCCAGACCGCTCATCATGACCGCGCCCAGAATGGGGCCCGGCGGAACCCGCAACCTGCGCAGCATGCGGATCACCCAGCCCCCATCGAACCTGTCTGCGCGTCCGCTCGCTTGCCGTGAGTCGCTTCCGGCGCCGTCCTCTCAGCACCGGCGTGGGCGATGGCGATGACCCGCCACGCCACGCTGAGCAGAACGGCCCACACGGTCGCGACAACGGCGATGAGGAGCCAGACGTTGAGGCCCGGAATCTTGACTCCAGCCGTGGACTGGTACAACTGGGACGTGACACCAGGCAGTGAGACGGAGGTGGTGGTGACCTCCGGCTGGCTTTCACCAGGGGAGACGTACTGGACGCTGATCTGGTGATCGCCGGCGGACAGCGGGTGGAACTTCACAACGGCAACCCCGCTTTGGTCGGTCACCGTCTGTCCGAGTTCGACCTGACTGTCGACACCCCCGAATGACGCGTCAGCATAGAGGCTGACGGCCACGCTGGCCAAAGGCACACCCCGGTCGGCCGAGCGCAAGGTCACCAGAAGTGTGTCCGTCCCACCGGCAGTGGACTGGTCTGGCACCGACACTTCCACCGTTACATGGGAAGCGCCGGCGGAGCCAGCCAGAGCGAAGACGGCTACCCCGAGAGCGATTGAGACTGCGAACACCTTGAAGACGATCGATTTCATCTGCCTACTCCTCCTGCCGGCTCCGGGGCGGACCCGTGGGCGAACCGCCGTGCGGCCGGCTGTATTTCTGCACTTTCCTCGTCTTCCGCCACCTCCCAGATGGCGATGATGGGGAAGATCTTCACAAACAGCGTGATCAAGAGAGCGAACAGCGCGAAGCCCGCGGCCATCACGGAGAGTTCCACCCAGGTTGGCGCGTACGTCGAGGGGTCGTAGGGCATCAGCGGCACCCGGAATCCTGACACGACAATGAAATATCGCTCCACCCACATCGCCGCGACGACGAGAATGGACGCGGCGACCACGCCCCAGATATTCCGCGTCCAGGGAAGCAGGATCAGCAGCCCCGGAAGCACAAGGCCACCCAACAGGTAGAACCAGTAGAATCCCGCGAATTGCCCAAGGAAGAGCTGGCGGAAGTGGAACTCCGTCCCCTCCGTCATTTTGTAGCCGGTGGTGAGGTATTCGGAGACGTTGCCATACACCATGATCAGTGAGAAGGCTCCCAGGAGGTAGCCGAGATAGACGAAGTGCTTTTCCGTGATGTATTCCTCCAGGTGGTAGACCTTGCGCAGGATGGCCATCACGACGATCAGGGTGGCGACGCCCGAGAAGATCGCCCCCGCCACGAAGAACGCTCCAAAGATCGTGCTGTTCCATGGCTCTCGGAGGGTCATCGCGAAGATCCAGGAGACGACCGTGTGTACCGAAACCGCGATGGGGATGATCAGGATCATGGCGGTAGTGATGGCTGCCCCCATTGAGTGCCACTGCGCCCTCGTCCCCTGCCAGCGAACGGACAGGAGACGGTAGAGCCACATCCGCCAGCCCGATACGCGGCCGGCCAACCGGTCGCGGAAGAGGGCCAGATCCGGGATCATAGGCAGAAAGAGATAGGCGGTGCTGGCCGTGATGTAGGTGGTGATGGCCAGCACATCCCAGATGATGGGCGACTGCCAGCGACCGTAGCGGATGACGTTCAGAACCCGGTCTGGACGGCCGAGGTCTATGATCACGAAGAGGGCCCCACAGACGAGGGATACCAGTGTGATGAACTCCGCCATCCTCGTGATTGGCGTCCTCCAGCGCGCCTGGGACACCCTCAGGATGGCAGAGATCAGCGTCCCGGCATGGCTGATGCCGATGAAAAAGACGAAGGTTGTGATGTACAGGCCCCAGGAGATGCGGTCACGCATGCCGGTGACGATGAGGCCGTCCTGGAGCTGCCGATAGTAGGCATAGATGCCCCAGCCGATGACCGTTAGCAAGAAGGCAACCCAGACGTAATACGCCCAGCTGGTCCTGGTGACAGGCGCAAGGGCCGTCCGCTCCAGTCGCTCCCGCCAGGCGCTCATCTCTTCCATGTGCGGGCCCCGTTTACCAGTTTCATCCACGGCCACTGGGTAGGCAGCCGTCCCTTGTTGAATGCGTCCCGTCCGACCGCTTCTCCATGGCCGGGTATGTAGTAGACGCGTGGCTTCGTCTTCAAGTCTTCCCTCAGGTGGTAGGCCTGGTTCTCGGACAGGAACCGAGATGCGATGACGACTTCCTTCCCGTTGCTGGCCACATCCTCCTCCAGGTCTCCGTAGTAGATGGCATTGTTGGGACAGCCCTGCACGCAGTAGGGAAGGACGTCAGCGCGCATCATGTCCGGGCAGAAGTCGCACTTCATGACCGTGCCCTTCTTGGCGGGCACCTGATGCTCCGCCGAGTAGGAAGCCAGGAGCGCCTCAGGAGGCACGGGCGGCGTTCCCCAATTGAAGAACCGCCGGTCGTAGGGGCAGGCCGCCATGCAGATGCGGCAGCCGATGCAACGGTCCTGGTCGATCAAGACGGTACCCTCGGGAGTGGAGAAGGTGGCAGCCACCGGACAGACGTTCACGCAGGGCGGGTTCTGGCACTGCTGGCAGGGCGTCGGTATGAATTGGGTGCCGCCGCCCGGCAGATCGCCCTCGAACACCTGGATCCATTCCATCGGCTCGGGTGCGAAGTGACCCTGGATGCAGGCTGCTGTGCACTGAGGCGGCTTCTGGACGCTCTGGCAACCGTCACAGTGACGCAAATCTATAATCATCGTCCACTGACGGATGCGACCATCGGGGGTGCGCGCGACCTCGCCGTCTGATCGGACCAGATGCCCATCCAGGGTTGCCTTGATCAGCGACGACAGGATCGGCAGAGGGGCGATACCGAGGACACCCAGCCCCATTAGCCGCAGAACGCCGCGCCGGCCCATCCTGTGGCCGCGCTGTGGCAGCTCGGGCGCCGAATCCTGTTGGTGGCCGTTGTGTTCCGTCATGTCAGTTGCGATCTCTGTGGCTAGAGCCCCTTGGGTTCTGTGGCCTCACAGTTAGTTTCAGGCATCGACCATAGGCCCGACATCGCACGATCGGGCAGATACGAGTTCGTCAATATGCGCGATCCGCCTACGCATTCAGCGCATAGAAATGCGCGGGATCAGGCGGAAGTGGAGGCAACGTAGGCACTATAATTGCGAGTAGGTATGGAGAAGATTCGCGTCATCATCGCAGATGATCACGCCGTGGTCCGGGAAGGGACGCGCCACATTCTCGAACAGGAACAGGACCTCGAGGTCGTCGGCGAAGCCCGAGACGGAGTCGAAGCGGTGGCTCTGGTGGAGGCTCTCCATCCGGATGTGGCGATCGTTGATATATCGATGCCGGCGATGGGTGGCATCGAGGCGACAGAACGCATCAAAGCCTCGCGTCCGGGCACGGCCGTTCTGATCTTTACGTCCTACGACGACGACCGTTACGTGTTCGCTCTCCTGGCCGCGGGGGCGGCGGGATACCTGCTCAAGGACGTCCCGTCGATAGAGGTCGTGAGGGCTGTGCGCTCCGTCCACGCTGGTGAACCTGTCCTCCATCCAGCCATCGCCAGGAAGGTGCTTGCGCGCTTCGCGGCGGAGGCGCAGCACCAGCAACAGACCCGCGATGACGACAGGCTGCTGACGGAGCGCGAGCGGGAGATCCTCAGGCTCGCCGCCTGCGGCATGAGCAACGCCAATATTGCGGCGCAACTCTCCGTCAGCATGCGAACGGTTCAAGCCCACCTGACGCAGATCTTCAACAAGCTGGGCGTGGGCTCGCGTACGGAGGCTGTGATCGTTGGCCTCCGCCGCGGCATGCTCCGTCTGGAAGATCTCGATGAAGACCGACGCTGAGGCGCCGCGGCTGCAGCGTGCGCCGGCGCTCCGCGCCGCGCGCTCGGCCAACCTGGTCGGGGCTATCCGCCGCTTTCCGAATAGGCTCCGCGAGAGGCGGTTCTGGAACGTGCAGTTGTTGGTCCTGATGGCCACGCTGCCGCACTACATCATCGAAACGGCGGGATACACGAACCCCTTTGAGACGCTTCACGGACTGGCGATAACTGTCTACATCATTCCCGTGCTATATGCCGCCCTCACCTACGGCTGGGAAGGCGCCATCCTGACGGCCCTCTGGGCAGCAGCCCTCACATCGCCCAGCACGTGGATCTGGCATCGCTCCGGGTTCCACTGGTTCACCGAACTCGGACAACTGGCTGTCACGCTGCCTGTCGGAATGCTGGTGGCCTGGCGGGTGGATCGAGAGACGAACGAACGGCTGAGAGCGGAGAAGACCAGCGCCAGTCTCCGGCTCTTGAACGAGGTTGGAGAGATCCTCAGTCACACCCTGGACGTCGAGCAGCAGCTTCCGCGCGTGGTGCAGCGCTTGTTGACGGGCCTTTCGCTCGAATCCGTATGGCTCTGCCTGGAACCGGAGTCTGCTGGCTCCGGTTCTCTGACCGTGATAGAGGCCTCGGGCCCGCGGTCGGCTTCGCCGGCCGCCCTCGCACAGGGCCTCCACCGGCGTCTGTTATCAAAGCAAGGTCCAGCGGTGATGGATGGCCAAACGGTGGCTGTGCCCCTTCCGGGGGATACGGGCATCTTGGGCTCTCTCGGAGCGAGAGCTAGCGGGGAGGAAAAGCTTAGCGACGGGCAAGTGGACCTGCTGACGACGGTTGCGCACCAGGTGCGCGTGGCCCTGGAGAACGCCAGGCTCTACCGGCAGCGGCAGGAGAGCCTGAAGTCTTACGTCCGGGGGGTGACGCAGGCGCAAGAGGACGAGCGACTCCGGATCGCCCGAGAGTTGCATGACGAGACTGCGCAGGAACTGGTGCACCTTTCACGCAAGCTTGAACAACTGCGGAACGCGGCCGACCCGAGCCAGGTGCAGGCCATTGAAGAACTGTTGAGCATGGCGCGCGGCACCATTCAGGCGGTTCGCCGCTACAGCCGGGACTTAAGGCCTTCGGTTCTTGACGACTTGGGCCTGCTGCCTGCCCTGGAAATGGTTGTCGAGGACGCCAGCCATCAACTTCCCGGCGGGGCGCGGCTACGTGTAACCGGGACGCCCGGCCGCCTAGATGGCCCCGTCGAACTGGCGCTGTTCCGGATCGCCCAAGAGGCTCTCAGGAACGTCGAGAAGCACGGCAACGCCACCTCCGCAACGGTGGAGATGGATTTCAGCGGAGATGAGATCCGGCTATCTGTGACCGACGACGGTAAGGGGTTCTCGACTGCGGGGAACATCTCGGACCTAGCGCACACGGGCAAGCTCGGACTGCTGGGCATGAAGGAGCGAGCGGAGCTCGTTGGCGGCACCTTCGAGTTGCGGTCCGATCCTGGCAAGGGTACACAGGTAGTCGTGAGAGTGAGGGAGAGGGATAACTGACGAGGGTGCTGCGCGCAATGCACGCTATGTCTTCTCTGTACCGTTACCCTGAGCGAAGCGGGGTGTGCTGACACCGCGCCGATCGCCACGTCAGGATTAACCAAAGCCCGCCTTCTCTCCTTTGTTCCGGGTCTTAGCCGAAGAGGAAGGCGGGCTGATCGGTGTTTGCGCCTGGCGACCCCGATGGGATTCGAACCCACGATCTCCACCGTGACAAGGTGGCATGTTAACCGCTACACCACGGGGCCGCTCTTGCTCCGAGAAGCGATTGTGACCGCCACTGAGCAACCTAATTCTATCGAGCGGGCAGTACGCGGTCAACCCAATCGGATTGGCGCTTGGGGTGGGGTAGCGCGTATAATGCAGGCAAATCCCTCAGGAGTGAGAGCAGCGTTTGCCCAGGAGATATCACCGGCCGCCGGCAGCCAAACGGCGCAAGTCCAAAAAGGCGACCACTCCCTACGCGTTTGAGGCTGCGCCCGAGAGCCAGGACGGCGATGCGCCGGCTGCGGAGGCGACGGAAGCCGTTTCCACGATGGAGCCGCCCTCCAACGCCGTGTCATCGCCTGTTCCGGGGCGGCCGGCTGTAGCTTCTGCCGCCCGGGCCTCCGCCTCGCACGTCAGCCGGGACTACAGCTACGTGCGCTCCGAGATTCTTCGCATCCTACTGGTGGCCAGCTTCCTGATGGTTGCCCTGATCATCACGAGCTTCTTTCGATAGCGCTCAATAGCGCAACCGGTTCACTGCCACGACGACGCCGACTATCACCGCCACGTAGCCGAAGAGGTCGTTCGTCGGCAGTATGGCGTCGCCGGCCACGAGGTTTCGCGTCACATAGGCGAGCACGACGCCGAGGGCAGCCACTACCCGCAGCGGCTGGCCGGACTTGCGGTTCGTGGCCAGGCTAACTGACTCAGCTACCCCGTATCCTAGGCCGATGCCTAGGAATACCGTGATCAGGCCGAGGAAGTCCTGAAGCAAGAAGCCCCACAACGCTCCCAGCGCTGCGCCTGCCGCCATCGCGGCCCCCAGACCGCGCAGCAGGTAGAGGGGCCCTATTTCGAACTGGGGGAGCTTGCGTGCAGGTGCGCAGGTTGGGCAGCGGGCGCCGACATCGGTCATCACCAGGCAGCGGGGGCAGATGGGCGTCTCGCAGCGGCCACAGGCCAAGCCCGTCTCAACCTTGGGGTGACGGGCGCATCTCATCTGCGCTACTCTAGATACGGCCTCGCGACCCACCCTACTGCTAATGGGCTACGCGCGCACGCTCCAGGGCGCCGCGCTGGAGGGCCAGCGCCAGCAGCCGCTCTACGGGCTCCATGATCAACGGTATGTCCCCGGGCTCACGCTGCTGCGGCCCGCCTAGGCCGTGGTAGTCGCTGCCGCCTAGGGGCAGGAGGTCGAACTTCTCTGCCAGCTGCCGCAGCGATTCTATCTCGTCGGGCCGGTAGTCCTGATAGTAGACCTCCATGCCCGTGAGGCCGGCCTCCTTCAGCTCTGTCAGCAGCTCTCCCAGGTTGCCGGCGTCGCGCAGCTGCCGAGGGTGGGCCAGAGTGGCCAGCCCGCCCACGCCGAGCAGGAGCTCCACGACGTCCTTTGGGTCCAGCCGCTCGCGCTCCACGTATGCTGGCCCGCTGCGGCTCAGGTAGAGGTCGAAGGCCTGGTTGACGGAAGCGACGTGCCCGGCCTCCACCATGGCCAGGGCGATGTGCGGGCGTCCCACGGCACCCTCGATGGCGAAGGCTTCCACGCGCTCCCAGGGGACGGGCTTGCCTAGCCGGGCCAGCTTATCCACCATCTTGTGCGCGCGGCCCAGGCGCGACTGTTGTAGGTGCGCCAGCTTCTGCAGGAACCCCTCGTCGTGCCAGTCGATGAAGTGCCCCAGGATGTGGACCTCGTTGCCGGGGACGTCGGTGCTCATCTCAATGCCCGGAATGAGGGTGAAATCCGGGTAGCGGGCCGCGGCTGCGAACGCTTGCGGCAAGCCGTCCACGATATCGTGGTCTGTCAGCGCCATGATGCGCACGCCGTTGCGATAAGCGAGGTCGACCAGCTCCGTGGGTGTCAGGCGGCCGTCGGAGAAGGTGCTGTGAGTGTGCAGGTCCGCCAGGCTGCCCATCAGGCCACCTCGCGGTCCAGGCGCTCGATGGATACGCCGCGCCCGGTCTGACGGTCTATCTGGATGAGCACGGAGTTGAAGGCGGCGGGCCCCTTGTCGACGGGATCGAATCGGTTGGGCAGCTGGGTCAGGAAGCGCTCGATGACCGGCTCTATCGCCATGCCCAGCACGGAGTGGAGGCCCCCCACCATCCCCACGTCGGAGACGTAGGCCGTGCCCTTGGGCAGGATGCGCGTGTCCGCCGTGGGCACGTGGGTATGCGTACCGACGACGGCGCTCACCCGCCCGTCCAGGTAGTAGCCCATGCCTATCTTTTCGCTGGTGGCCTCCGCGTGCACGTCCACGATGATGACGCTGTAATCAGATAGGTCCCCCAGCGCCTGGTCCATGGCGCGGAAGGGGCAGTCCAGGTGCATACCCATGAAGGTGCGGCCCATGACGTTGATAACGGCAATGCCGTCCCTGGTGTAGACGCCGCGGCCGGGTGTGCCTTCGGGGTAGTTGAGCGGACGCACAATGGGCCTGGCACCATCGAGGGCCGCGTATATCTCGCGGTTCTCCCAGATGTGGTTGCCGGAGGTGATGATGTCGACGCCACTCTCGTAGAGCTCGTCGGCGGTGGCCGGGGTGAGCCCGCGGCCACCGGCAACGTTCTCGCCGTTGGCGATGACGAGGTCGATGCTGTGTGTGCGCTTGATCTCCGGCAGAATGGTGGCCACGCTGCGCCGGCCCAGCTTGCCGACGATGTCGCCGATCATGAGGACTTTAAGAGGCATCTCCCCCTCGATCGTGGGCTAGGGGTGGCATTCCGGAGGCCGCCCTACTTCGCGTATTCTACAGAGCGGCGCTCTCGAATGACAGTGACCTTGACCTGCCCCGGGTAGTCCAGGCTTTCCTCAATGCGCTTGCTGATCTCCTTGGCCATGCGGGCCGCGCCGAGATCGTCCACCTCTTCCGGCTTAACGATGATGCGGACCTCGCGTCCCGCCTGGATGGCGAAGGACTTCTCCACGCCGGGGAAGCTGTTGGCCACGGCCTCCAGGGCCTCCAGCCGCTTCAGGTAGTTCTCCATGGATTCGCGGCGGGCGCCCGGCCGGCTGCCGCTTATGGCGTCCGCCACGATGGTGATCACCGATTCGACTGTAGCGGGCTCCACCTCCTCGTGGTGGGCCTCGATGCAGTGGACCACCGCCGGGTGGACGCCGTGGCGACGGGCGAGCTCTGCGCCGAGGGCGGCGTGGGTGCCCTCCACATCGTGGTCGATCGCCTTGCCCAGGTCATGCAGGAGGCCGCCGCGACGCGCCACTTCCACGTTGGCGCCCAGCTCGTGAGCGATCATGGCGGCCAGGTTGGCCGTCTCTACAGCGTGCTTCAGCTGGTTCTGGCCGTAGCTATAGCGGTACTTCAGCCGCCCCAGCGTGCGCACGATCTCCGGGTGCAGGCCGGGACAGCTGGCTTCAACCAGCGCCTCTTCCCCCGCCTCCTTGATCGATACATCGATCTCCTTGCGCGCCTTCTCCGCCATCTCTTCTATGCGCGCGGGGTGGATGCGGCCGTCGGCGAGGAGCTTGGTGAGAGTGATGCGGGCGATCTCCCTGCGTACGGGATCGAAGGAGGAGAGGGTGACGGCGTCCGGGGTGTCATCGATGATCACGTCAACGCCGGTGACGTGCTCCAGGGCACGGATGTTGCGCCCCTCGCGGCCGATGATGCGGCCCTTCATGTCCTCCGAGGGCAGAGGGACGACGGAGACGGTGGCCTCAGAGACGACCTCGCTGGTGAGGCGTTGCATGGTGGTGGCGATGATCTTGCGGGCGCGCTGGTCGGCCTCTTCCTTGACCTCCTGCTCGATCTGGCGCAGGCGACGGTTAGCTTCGTCGCGGATCTCTAGCTCGACCTGCGCCAGGAGCATCTCACGGGCTTCGCCGGCAGTGAGGCTGGAGAGGCGCTCCAACTCCTGCTTGCGCTCCTCTTCGAGGGTAAGGACCTGTTTTTGGGCCTCTTCCAGATCCCTCTCCTTGTTGGAGAGGTTCTTCTGACGTTGCTCCAGCGATTCTAGTTTGCGGTCTAGGTTCTCCTCTTTCTGGACTACGCGTCGCTCAGAGCGCTGGACCTCATTGCGACGTTCCCGAAGTTCAGCCTCCGCTTGCTGTTTGAATCGGAGGGCCTCTTCCTTGGCCTCAAGTAGGAGTTCCTTCTGTCGCCTGTCGGCCTCGTTAAGGATGTGGGCGGCGCTTCGCTCAGCAGAAGCAACACGGCTCTGCCTGATCCGCTGCTGTACGAGATAACCGCCGATAACACCGATGACAACGCCGACAAGGCCCAAGATAAGGGCAATAGCCGGCATTTCGCCTCACTTCCTGTCAGTTTGAACATATTGAAAGCAGACATTCGAAATGGTGTGACGGACGCAGAAAGTCTGCCAACATGATACGGCTGTCGTGATTCGGGTGTCAAGAAAATCAGGCCGCCCGTCAATGGCGGCGGGCGACTATCATAGACCTTTTGTACGGAGGAGAGGAGAATCCGTGGGGAGACGTGCCAGTTCCAGTTCCCTATCGGCGGAGGGCGGCTCTGCTTCGATCTTGGGCCACGCGTTCTCGGGGTGACGGGGCGTGCTGCAGCAGGTCGATCATCTTCTTGCCGATCTCCACCCTGTCATCGGCTGGTAGCGGGCGGAGAAAGGTACTCCTTTGGGGACTTGGCTGGCCGTTGGCGCTCATGATGCCTTCTCCCTTACGAAGAGCAGGCCGGCCCCTACGATTGCGAACACTGCGAGGATGGCGCTCAAGGCGATCACCTCTGAAGTGGAACCTACACCGTGAAAGCCGATCGCCTTCTCGTGGGCAGCGGGCGCCTCAACGCCGCCCGCGCCGGGAGCGATCCTCAGGTCGGCCAGGGCTGTGGCGTCGCTGCTCTGGGCGCGGACGCGATAAGAGCCCTCTCCTGCCGAATTCGGCAGCTGTATCTCGAAATGGAAGGTGCCCTTGTCATCGGTCATGGCGGTGCCCAGGACCGCTTCGCCGCTGACCCCTTCCAGCACGAGCGAGATCTCTTCGGTTGCATCGAACTCCATTCCGTCAACGGTGATCTTGCCACCGGCCGTGGCTGGATTGGGGGCGACGGTGATCTCCGGGTTGCCGTGTGCCATGGCCGAGGCAGCAGCCAGCAGCCCTGGGGCCAGAAGCAAACATAGTACGGCCGCAAGAGTCAGAACACGGACGGTTAGGCGGTTCATCTCTTCAATCCATGATGTGTTTGGCAGGCGTAGACTCCCAGCCATAGAGACCGAATGCAAGCAAGGCGGCCAGAACGATGATGACGAGCCCCAGGAGCATGAGCGCACGTCGCCTTGAGTTCGTCCGGAAGCGGTCCAGGAGTGGCACAAGCAGAAGGGCCACTCCCACTACCATTGGAATCCAGAGCAGCGAGTCGACGCCAAACCAGTCTTCGAACGGGTACAGCCAGATGAACATCCAGGGCGGCTTCGTGAGCTCCTCTCCCGGGACGGGCATCTGTCCCAAGGGGGCGCCGAGCGTCAGGCTGAGAATACCGGCGAAGGCCGCCAGGAGGAGGCCGTAGCCCGCGATCTTGCGAATGTGGATGTTGAAATGGGAGATGCCTTCGGCGTGCCGTCCCTCGGCGGCGGCGTGGATATCCTCAGATAACTGCGCCGGCTCGTCCGCAGGGCGCGGCGCGATGCCGTGAAAGCGGATCAGGTACACATGGCCGATAACGAGGAGGGTGAGAAGGGCGGGCAGGATGGTAACGTGCGCCGTGTACACCCGTTCCAGCAAGGGGGCGCTGCGCGAGAATTCGGTGGTGAACCAGGCGCCCATACTGCCCAGGAGCTTGCCGATCTCCTCGTTATGGCTCAGCGCCTCGAACCCCTCCTGGTCCCACTTGATCACCGTGCCAGTGAAGAAGAAGCCCATCATCACTGCCAGCAGACCTACACCCAGGGCCCATGTGGCCTCTCGAGGCGCCCGGTAGGCGCCCCAGATAAACACGCGCAAGAGGTGCAGCAGGAGCGTCACCATGACAACATGCGCCGTCCAGTAGTGGACGCTACGTACGAAATCGCCGAGCTCCGCCTCGGTTGTGATGTAGAAAACGCTGGCGTGGGCGTCGGCCGGGTCCGGGTGATAGAACTGCGCCAGATAGACGCCGGTGACGATGAGGATGACGGTGCCGAACAGCGTGATGCCGCCCAGCAGGTAAGGCAGCCTGTTGGCGTAAGCAGGGACGTGATAGGTGAGCGACTGGAGCCCCAGCCTGCCGTAAATCCAGGCCCCGAACGATTCGCCGGCCTTGCGGGCGTTCTTTAGCGTCGCCATGCTGGGAAAACCTGCCATGACTAGCAGCTCCCTTTGGACACAGCTTAGACGCCGGTCGTATGAGTGTCTATCAGGCGGGACGTACTACTTTCCGTAAGGTATTGTCTGACAGGCGGTGTGAGGCTAGCGACTACTCCGGCGCTGTCGCTTCCTCTCCCGCGTAGACCGCGACCGGCTGGCTGGCCTCGCTGCGGCTGCGGATTAGCGCCTCGATCTCCTGGGCCAGTTGCGTGTTCTCACGCAGGAACTCCTTGGCCTGCTCACGGCCCTGGCCCAGCTTCTGCTCTCCGTAGGAGTAGAATGCGCCCTGCTTCTTGATGATGCCGCTTTCGGTCGCGAGGTCAACGATGTCGCCCTCGCGGCTGATGCCGACGTGGGGCCCGCTAAAGATCATGTCGAACTCGGCCGTGCGGAAGGGCGGCGCGATTTTGTTCTTGACGATCTTGGCGCGCACCCGGCTGCCGATGACTATGCCGGCCTGCTTGATGCTCTCGGCGCGGCGCAGGTCGATGCGCACCGAGCTGTAGAACTTGAGGGCGCGGCCGCCGGGAGTGGTCTCCGGGTTGCCGAAGACGATGCCGATCTTCTCCCGCAACTGGTTGATGAAGATGAGCGCCGTGCGAGAGCGGGAGATGGCGGCGGTGAGCTTACGCAGCGCCTGGGACATGAGGCGGGCCTGGAGGCCGGGCAGCGAGTCCCCCATGTCGCCCTCGATCTCGGCGCGTGGCACGAGCGCTGCCACGGAGTCCACGACGACGACATCGACGGCGTTGGAGCGAATCAGCGCCTCGCAGATCTCCAGCGCCTGCTCGCCCGTGTCCGGCTGGGAGATGAGCAGGTCATCGATATTGATGCCGATGAGGCCGGCAAACGTTGGGTCCAGCGCGTGCTCGACGTCGATGTAGGCGGCCAGGCCGCCCAGCCGCTGGGCCTGAGCGATGATGTGCATGGCGACAGTGGACTTACCCGCCATCTCCGGGCCGAAGACCTCCGTTATGCGCCCCCTGGGGACGCCGCCGGCGCCAAGCGCTATATCCAGCGCCAGGGAACCGGTGGGGATGGTCTCCACGGCCATGCGGGCCGAGGCCTCCCCCAGGCGCATGATGGAGCCGCGGCCGAACTGCTTTTCGATCTGGCCGATGGCCAGCTCCAGCGCCCGCAGGCGGTCTGCAGCCTGCCCTGAGCCTGTCGAAGGGTTGCCATTCTTGCTGCTGTTATCGCTGACGCTCATCACTCGCTCCTGATATGTCATTGGCTCTCAACCGACGGCATGATAACACCTGCTAGGGGGGGTCACAACGGAGAAGTGGCGCACTAATGTTCGAATGTCGAAATGTCTTAGGGGCCGTGCCTAACCCAGCGTTCTGTGCGCCGCCTGAGCGATGACGATCAGAAGGAAGGTGGCCACAATGGGCGAGAAGTCCATCATCCCCATGCGCGGCATGAACTGCCGGATGGGGGCCAGGATAGGTTCCGTGATCTCATGGATGACGACAACAAGGGGGTTTCCCGGGTCGATAGAGATCCAGGAGAAGATGACGCGCAGAAAGATAGAGATGAGCAGAACGTAGGCCAGGATCTGAACGAAGAGACCGAGCGCTTCGATGCCTATCCTCCGAGTCGTTTGGCCTTCTCGTAGGCGGCTTCAACGGCGTTGACGAAGGCGGCGCGGATGCCGGCGCCTTCCAGCGCCAGCAAGCCCTCCGTCGTCGTTCCCCCAGGGGACGTAACCTGGTTGCGCAACTCCGCCGGGTGCCTGCCGCTGGTCTGGGCGTAGCGGGCGGCGCCGAGGATCGTCTGGATGACCATGGGCTCCGCCATCTCCCTGCGCAGGCCGATGTGGACGGCAGCGTCTATCAGCGCTTCCATCACCAGGAAGACGTAAGCTGGGCCGCTGGAGCTGACGGCAGTAGCCATGTCGACGTACTTCTCGTCGCCCACGTAGAGCTCGAGGCCCAGGACGGCCAGCAGGCTGCGCACAGCCTCGCGCGCGGCCTGGCTGACGGTGCCCGTCGCCGTCCAGACCGTCATCCCTTCGCCGATCTGCGCGGGTGTGTTGGGGATAGCGCGGATGATGGCGCTGTGCTTGAGGGCGCTCTCAATGGCGCCTATGGTAACGCCGGCCATGATCGACATAACGGTTTGCGATGCGTTGAGCCGGCCCGAGAGTGGGCGGGCCGCGGCGGCGAACTCCTGCGGCTTGACGGCGAGGACGACGATGTCTGCGCCCTCGGCGGCCTGCGGCTGGTCACTGGTCTGGACGGCGTACGTCTGCGTAAGGTAGTCGCGCCGGGCGGGCACGATCT
>JBGPMY010000012.1:0-14920 GCA_041487235.1 Dehalococcoidia bacterium | reverse complement strand
CTGAGGCAGGTGGCGCTCATCGTCCTCATGGCGCAGATGGGCGGCTTCGTGCCTGCGGCGGAGGCCCGCATCGGGGTCGTCGACCGCATCTTCAGCCGCGTGGGGGCGCTGGACGATATCGCCGCCGGGCGCTCCACCTTCATGGTGGAGATGCTGGAGACCGCCGCCATCCTGCACAGCGCGACGCCGCGTTCGCTGCTGATCTTCGACGAGATCGGGCGCGGCACCAGCACTTACGACGGCATGGCGATCGCGCGAGCGGTGGTGGAGTTCATCCATAACCGCCCGGACGCCGCCGCCAGGAGCCTGTTCGCTACTCATTACCACGAGCTGGTGGAGCTGGCCTCGTTCTTGCCGCGCGTGCGCAACTACAACGTCGCCGTGGCCGAAGAGGGAGGCAGCGTGGTGTTCCTGCACCGCATCTTGCCCGGCGGCGCCGATCGCTCCTACGGGGTGCACGTGGCGCAGCTGGCGGGTCTCCCCAAGCCGGTGATCCTGCGCGCGCAGGAGATACTGGAGCAGCTGGAGGCGTCGCGCGGCGGCGGGGGCGGTTCGCGCCAGCGTAGCGAGGCGGCGCAGATCTCGCTGTTCACGCGAGAGGACGGGCTCCGGCGTGAGCTATCGGAGCTAGAGGTGGACGCCATGACGCCGCTGCAGGCGCTGACGAAGCTGTACGAGCTGGTGGAGCGGGCGCGCGCCGGCGAGCCTCGGTAGAGTCGGACCGAGCCGCCACTTCCGGAAGCTGACCTCTGCTGCCAGGCAAGGACCCCAGAGAGTGACTTAAAGTAGGGCGCGAGATACGCATCGTCCGGCCCGCAGCGCTTTGTCCATATCTTGGGCCGGCATGGGGTAGGCCAACAAGAAGCCCTGAAACTGGTCGCACTGCTGCTGGTGGAGGAAAGCGAGTTGCTCATCTGTCTCGACGCCCTCGGCGATGACGTCCAGGTTGAGGCTGTGACCCACGACGATGATGGCGGTGGTGATCGCCGCGTCGTTCTCGTCAGTGGCGATGTCGCGCACGAAGGACTGGTCGATCTTTAGCGCGTGGATCGGGAACTGCTTGAGATAGCTCAGGGAGGAGTAGCCGGTGCCGAAGTCATCTATGGAGATGCGAACGTCCATCTCCCGCAGCTGGCGGAGCACTGATGTGGTGAAGTCAGCGTCCTGCATGGCGGTGCCCTCCGTGATCTCCAGCTCCAGGAACTCATGGGGCAGTCCAGTCTCTTCCAGCACGGCGCTGACGAGGCGGACCATATCCGGCTGCATGAACTGGCGGGCCGAAAGGTTCACGGAGACGCACAGCGGCGCGAGACCCGCATCGTGCCAGGCCTTGTTCTGGGCGCAGGCGGTGCGCAGCACCCACTCTCCCAGGGCCAGGATGAGACCGGTCTCCTCAGCCATAGGAATGAATTCGCCCGGCAGCACCAGCCCGAGCTCCGGGTGACGCCAGCGCACCAGCGCTTCCATGCCCACGATCTCGTGCGTCTTTACGTCTGCTTTGGGCTGGTAGTAGAGCTCGAACTCCTCGCGTTCCAGGGCGCGACGGAGGCCGGTCTCCAGGGCCAGCCTCTCCACGATTCTGGCGTTCATGGCCGGGGTGAAGAGCTGATAGTTATCTCTGCCCTGTTCCTTGGCCCGGTACATGGCGGTGTCGGCGTTCCTGAGAAGAGTGTCCGCGTCGTCCCCGTCGCTGGGGTAGAAGGAGATGCCGATACTGACGCTGAGAAGGAATTCCTGACCGCACAGCACGCGCGGACCACGCAGGGCCTGGAGGATTCTCTCGGCGGTCTCCGTTGCGTCTTCCGGGCGATCCAGGCCGGGCAGCAGCAGGGTGAACTCGTCGCCGCCCACGCGGGCGACGGTGTCACCCTGGCGGGTCAGCCTGGAAAGTTCCATGCCGATGTCCCGCAGGAGCCGGTCTCCCTCCTGGTGCCCGACCGTGTCGTTCACGACCTTGAACCGGTCTACGTCCAGGAACAGGACGGCCAATATCTGTCGGGAGCGGTGAGCCTGGGCCAGCGCCAGCGTGAGACGGTCTCTCAAGAGGGTTCGGTTGGGCAGATTAGTGAGGGCGTCATGGTAGGCCAGATGACGCACAGCCTTCTCCGCCCGCTTTCGTTTGGCGATGCTCTCCTCCAGCTCTCTATTCTTGCCGATCAGCGTCTCCGTCATCTGATTGAAGTCCTGGGCGAGGGATGTCACCTCCTCAGGTCCCGACATGACGGCGCGCACTTCCAGCCTGCCCGCCGTGATGGCGCGGGCGCTCGCGCGCAGGGCGGCGAGGGGACGCACGACCGACACGACGAGGGCGGTCGCGGCTACCGCTCCAGTCATCACGGCGACGCCGCCGAGGATCGACTGCAGCCAGAGTGAGAGGTCAGACGCCCGCTCAGCGGCGGTCCTCTCGTCGGCCAGGGCAGCGCGCTCCTGAGCCCCACCGGCCTCCAATGCGGCCTCGATGCCTTCAGCGGACTTCGTCAGATCGGCTTGCTTCTCAGCGGCCGCACCCTTGTCGCCGGCGAGGAAGCGCCCCGCCACGTCCAAGACCATCGCGTCAAACCCCCTTATGTCCGCGATGATGGCGTCCAGTGAGGCGACTTCGTCGCTTCTCCCATCCGAGAGAGCGATGGTCCTGGCTTGTGACAGATCGTGTTCCGCCGCCTGGCGCTGCGCCTGATAGTTGAAGAAGTAGCTGGGGTCATCGTTCAGCGCAAGGGCGGCAAGGGAGTTGGTCCCAGCTAGAAATTCGGTGCGGGCGTGCTCAAGGGCCCCGGCGGAAAGGGAGACGGACTCCAGAGAACGTAGCCGGGACTGATGCTCCTGGGTGCGCAGTATCGCCAGGAGCGTCGTCACGAACATAAGCAGCATCATGAACGCGACGGCAGCCGCCGTTCTTCCTCTGACCGACTTCAGGAGATTCATGAATTTGGGTGAAGAGATGATATAAGCCCTAAATCATGAGACGCTCCTACAGGCCGTAGGGTTGCTTCCCGATCACGGTGAGGAAAACCTGTACGGGCCAACTTCTGAGCCGGTCCGCACGGCCAGAGCTGGCAGTTCTCAGGTCTGCGTCCAGCGCCCGGGTACTGATTAGGCAGTCATAGGTGCTGAAAAACGAATTCTCGTCCCATCCCGCTCCTCCAGAGGAATTTGAATCTGGGGGACACCCCCAGACCCCCGGCAAAGGAGCTGCGCCCTCTGCACTCCCCTTATGTCAGCACCCTGATAGAGTAGCGGTGGCGTTACCGCGCTCTGGTGGACTGTGCCGATCTTGAACGGACGTGCTAGAATCGCTGCCAGGAGCCTACCCTTGACCATTCGCGTGCTGCGGCCAGAAGTCGCCGCCCGCATCGCCGCCGGCGAGGTGGTGGAGCGGCCGGCCTCCGTCGTCAAAGAGCTGGTGGAGAACGCCCTAGACGCCGGGGCCACGCGAATCGCCGTGGAGGTTGCCGGCGGCGGCCTGGACAGCATCCGAGTCAGCGACGACGGCTGTGGCATCGAACCCGCCGAGCTGGAGACGGCCTTCGCCCGGCACGCCACGAGCAAACTGGACGACGGCGAGGACTTGTCGCTCATCGTCACCCTGGGCTTTCGGGGCGAGGCGCTGCCGTCAATCGCCGCCGTGGCGGAGGTGCAGGCGGTATCGCGACCGAGCCATTGCCAGGCGGCAGCCTATCTGCGGCTTTCGCCCGGAGCGCCTTCTCAGCAGGGGACAAAGGGAGCGCCGGTGGGGACATCCGTCACCGTGCGCCATCTGTTCGCCCGGCAGCCGGCGCGCCGCAAGTTCCTGCGCTCGGCTGCGAGCGAGGCCAGCGCGGTGGCAGCAGTCGTCACCCACTGCGCCCTCGCCCATCCGGAGGTGCGCTTCAGCCTGGTCATGGACGGACGGCAGTCGCTAGCCACCACGGGCAGCGGCTACCTGCGCGACGCCCTCAGCGCCGTCTACGGCCCCGAGGTCGCCGGCGCTATGCTCGAGGTGCGCCCAGCGGCACGGGCGCGGCTAGATGAGGCCACGACAGCCAAGGGGGCCGTTTCGGTGGCAGGGATGGTATCGCCGCCGCACATCTCCCGCGCCGGGCGCGGTTATATCAGCCTGTTCGTCAACCGGCGCTGCATCCAGAACCGGCGGCTGACCTACGCCGTCGAGGAGGCGTACCAGGGGATGCTTATGGTGGGACGTCATCCGATAGCGGCGCTCGACCTGCGAGTGCCTTACGAGGAAGTGGACGTGAACGTACACCCCACCAAGGCGGAGGTGCGCTTCCGGGACGAGTCGGCGGTCTTCGGCGCCATCCAGAGGGCGGTTCGTCAGGCGTTGCTGACGGCGTCGCCCGTGCCCGGCGGCGACCCCGGGCAGCCGCCTGGGCCCGCGTTCGCCCTTGCTGGCCAACCGGCGATGCCGCCGCTGTGGGAGCACGGGCTGAAATTGGCGACGCGGGCCACGGCGGGGATCGCCGGCGTCATCGACGCGGCTTCGCCTTCCACCGCAGCTCCCGCCGTTGAACCGCCGGCCGCCACCCCGGCGCAGACGCTGCCCGTGCTGCGCGTCATCGGCCAGTTCGGCGGCGTCTACATCGTGGCTGAGGGGCCAGACGGGATGTACCTGATCGACCAGCACGCGGCGCACGAGCGTGTTCTGTACGAGCGTTTCCTGCAGCAGCGGCGGCAGCGGTCGCCGCCGGTGCAGGGGCTGCTGGAGCCGGTGGCGCTGGAGCTTGCGCCTGGACACGGCGCTCTGCTAGCGCAGGAGGAGGAAGCGCTGCGGGAGTACGGATTCGACGTCGAGCCGTTCGGCGACGGCGCTTACGTCCTGCGGGCGCTGCCCCGGTCGCTGGCGGGTGGCGATCTGCGGCAGACGGTAGGGGGCTTCCTGGACCTCATGCAGAATGAGGAGGGCGGCGACGGACGCGACCGCGTGGCGATGTCGCTGGCCTGCCACGGCGCTGTGCGCGCCGGCAAGACGCTGGCGCTGGACGAGATGCGGGAGCTGATTCAGCAGCTGGAGGAGAGCGAGGCGCCCCAGACCTGCCCGCACGGGCGCCCGACGATGATACACATGAGCGCCGACGTCCTGGCGCGGGAGTTCGGCCGGCGCTAGCCGGCGGCCTCGCGCGCCTGCCGCTAGCGCCGGACTTTGGCGATGGCGTCCTTCGAGGAGTCCTTCTGAGGAAGGACTCCTCAGGATGAGCGGCCCCGCGCCCACTTCAGCGTCTTAGCGATAGCGTTAGCTGCTCGAGGAATCGTCGGATAGACGGGGAAGCCGGCGCGCCAGCACCTCTCCTGGAAGGCGGCGGTGCGTTCCATTCCGTCCACGTCCAGGGGCGGCCGCAGCACCACGACGATGGGCGTGCCCGAGGCCTCTCTCGCCCTGATCATCTGCTGCACCTGCATCTCTACGAACTGCTGCGGGTCGACGCCGAAGGCGGCCATGCGCCGGCTGCCGCCCCAGCTGAAGCTGGTGTGGAACAGGACGGCGTCGATGTTCTCGGCCTGGCCGATGGTGCGCAACGTCTGCTCCAGCTTGGGCGGCTCGAAGATGGCGATCGTGTCCACGGGGTTGCGCACGCTGGTGCCGGCCACCGGCGTGAACTCGCGCAGCTCCGCCTGGGTATGCTCTGGTAAAACCGGGCACTGGAGCCCCGCCTCGTCGATCTCGTCGGCGGCGAACACGCTGAACCCGCCGCCACCGCCGACCACCGCCACGCCCGCGCCTTGCGGAGGGCTCAGGTAGCGGAAGGCGACCACGAGATCGACCATCTCCTCCACGCTGTTGACGCGCACGGCGTTGACCTGGCGGCAGAGGGCGTCGAACACCTGGATGGAGCCGGCCAGGCTGGCGGTATGCGACATAACGGCGCGAGTGCCCGCCGCCGTGCGGCCGCCCTTGAGCACGACCAGCGGCTTGGCGGCGGCCGCCTTGCGCATCGCCCGCAGGAAGCGGCGGCCATCGCGCACGCCCTCGACGTAGGCGGCGATCACCTCCGTCTGGGGGTCCTCCGCCAGGTACTCGAGCAGTTCGCTCTCGTCGATGTCGGCGGCGTTGCCGTAGCTGATCGCCTTGGAGTAGCGGATGCCGCGGACGGCGGAGGTGAACACCATGTCGCCGGCGTTGCCGCCGCTCTGGGAGACGAAGCCCACGGGCCCGGACTCCGTAGGGAAGCCGGGCATGAAGGAGAGGCCGGAGTCCGGCACGTACAGGCCCATGCAGTTGGGCCCCAACACGCGGATGCCGGCGTTAGTCGCCTGGCGGACGACCTGCTGTTCCAGATCGGCCATCTCCTCCTCGCCCGTCTCGCGAAAGCCGGCGGTGAAGAAGTGGATCGTCTTCACCCCTTTGGCGATGCAGTCGTGGACGAGCCTGGGGACGATGCGCGCGGGCACGCTGGAGATGACGTGGTCGACCGGGCCTTCGATGTCCAGGACGCTGGCGTAGCACTTGAGGCCTTCGACCTCCTCGTACTTGGGGTTCACGGGGTAGAGGTTCGGGCAGCCCATCTCGCGCAGGGCGATGAGGAAGCCCATCCCGACGCCGGCGAAGCCGCGCTGCTGGGTGGAGACACCGGCGATGGCCACGGAGCGGGGGTGGAAGATGTAGTCCAGTCCTTCTCTGGAAGGACCGCCTTCCTCGGATGTTGTCTGCTGTCGAGTCGTCATTTCAGGCAGCCGGTCACAAAGAACGAGGGCCGTTCGGTGCCCCTTCGACCGGGCTCAGGACAGGCCCTTCGACCGGGCTCAGGACAAGCCCTCGCCCCTGCCTGCCGGCAGGCAGGGAACCTTTACGTGCGCGTTAAGTTGGCTCGATTCTAGCAGGGGTCGCTAGGAGTGGTCAAACGAGAGGGAAGGGGTCGACATAACTTGACAGCCCGGCCGCGTGGTGTAGGATTATGGGCATCCGGCCATCAAGACTCGTCACGTCAGTCGCGTGGCGCAAATCCAAGACTCAAGGCGTGGCGTATACCGGCTGAAACATACGTCGTTTTCGCGTTCAGGCAGGGGGTGCGCAATGAGAAGGTTATCGCTACTGGCCTTTGGTAGTCTGCTGGTCATGGCTCTCCTTATAGTCTCCAGCGATGGCGCGGCGCCGGCGCTGGCAGCCGTCAACAAGAACGTTCACGTTCACGACGACTTCTATCACCCGGCAGGCGCTTTCGTCGTCGGTCCGGGCACGGACCACAACCTGGCGCAGGCCGCCTGCCAGAAGGCGAACCCGGACGCCGCCTGCGACGCCACGATTCACGTGGGCGACACCATCACCTGGGTGTCACCGGCGCCCCTGGCGGCGAACGTACATACGGTGACGGAGTGCACGGACAACAGCTTCAGCGTCTGCGGCGCGAACGTGGACCCCATCAACCCTATCGACAATTCGGGGCTGAGGGCGCCACCCAACCCGGGCCCCAGCGGCTGGCCGTACGGGCCCGTCGCCTTCAACGTGGTGGGCACCTACTACTACCGGTGCGAGGTGCACCCGGCCGTGATGCGGGGTCGCATCGTCGTGACGCAAGGACCGGTCGGTGGCGAAGTGGAGATCGCAGCTCAGCGGGGGGGCGACGCGTCGGCCTCCGAGTCCGGCTCCTCCAGCGGCGGCTACGCCCTTATCGCGGCGGCGGGCGCGGCAGTGGCGATCGCCCTGGCGGCGGCCGGCTGGTACGCGCGCAGGCGGTTGGTTCGGGAGTAGGTCTAGGCTCTCGGTTCTGGGTTCTGCGCCAGGAACTCTCGCATCCTGGCGATGAAGCGCTCGGC
The DNA here is from genome assembly GCA_041487235.1 of Dehalococcoidia bacterium. GTDB lineage: Bacteria > Chloroflexota > Dehalococcoidia > SM23-28-2 > RBG-16-64-32 > JBGPMY01. Next base: position 7,177 of record JBGPMY010000012.1, on the reverse strand, counting down.
CCTATCGATCGCGTCTCGGGCCGCCGCTTCGTCTACTCTGAAACCGCGCTCGTAGTCGGCGCGCAGCCTCAGCTTGAAGGCGTGCTCTAGGTCGTCGGCGTACTGCTGGCCAACGTCCCTGTCGCGGGCGACCCTGCGCTGGAAGAGGCCAACCAGGGCCTTGTGGCTGCGGATCTCCGGGACGCCGGCTACTAGGACTGCTGCCGAAGCGGCGTTGAACATGGCGTAGTAGGCGCGGTTGGAGACTCCGTCCCAGAAGTCTCCCCCCAGCAGAAAGTTCGCTTCTGCAAGAGCCTCCTCTGCAGACTCAAGAAACTCTTGGAGGACCTTTGACGAAGGTCGATAGGGCGCTCGCTCCTCGCTCACCCGCTGCAACCCCTCGTGAATCGAAGCGAAGGCGCCGCGATCGAACAGGGGAACGCCCATGAGGGCGATGGTGCGCTCCCATGGGGATCCTATCTCCGTCCGCGAGCGGAAGTCGGCCACACCCTTCGCGATCACCTGTATGAACGCTTGCGACTCCCTGAACTCTTCCTCAATCACCAGAGCCAGAGAACCCGCCCGCTCGTCGAGCGACTTGGCATCGCCTTCTGTCAGCACCACCAGATCGATATCGCTGTCCTGGTGCGCCTCGCCGCGGGCCACGGAGCCGTAGAGCACCACGGCTTCCACCTCCGGCGCCTCTTCCACGAGCCGGCGGGCGAACGCTTCCGCCACCTGCCGGTACTGCGTCTGGACTCCTATCATCAGTCGATCTCCAGCTCCCGCTTGATGTCGCGGACGGCCTCGACCATCACTTGGAGCTTGGCCTCGGCCTCGTCTACGGTGCGGGTCTTCAGGCCGCAGTCCGGCAGTATCCATAGCCGCTCCGGCGGCAGCAGCTTCAGCACCCGCCGGATGCCGTCCTTCACCTCGTCGACTGATTCGATGAAGCGGGTGTGCACGTCTGTCACGCCCACGCCCAGGTCCTTGCTGCCGTCGTAGGGGCGCTCCTCCATCAGCTTGAGGTAGGCGAAGTCCGTGTTCTTGAACGCCAGGTGTATCTGCTTCACGGGCAGCCGTAGCATGTCCGGGTAGATGCGCTCCACCTCGCCGTAGCAGATGTGGGTGTGAAACTCGGCGTCGATGCCTTCCACCGTCACCTGCATCGCCTCCACGGCCAGATCGAAGTCCTCCGCCGGGCGGGTGTGGATGGCCGGCTCGTCGATCTGGATGTACTTGGCGCCGGCCTTGACCAGCTCCTCGACCTCGCGACGGATCACCCGCGCCATCTCCAGCACTGCGTCGCGCCGTGACGGGTAGTAGTCGTCAAAGGACCACTCCACCATCGTGTAGGCGCCGGTCAGCATTCCCTTGACGGGGCGGTCGGTCAGACCCTGGGAGAACCGCCACATATCCACGGTCATCGGCCCGGGCCAGGAGAGCTTATCGACGATGATGGGCTTGTGGTAGTAGCGGTTGCCGTAGGAGCGCACCAGGCCGCCCAACTTCATCCCGTTAATGGTGCGGCCGCCGGGCTCGCCGGCGAAGTAGGCGACCATGTCTCCCCGCTCCATCTCGCCGTGCACCAGGACGTCCAGCCCAACCCGCTCCTGGGCACGCACCCAGTACTCCGTAGCCTGCCGCTCCAGCTTCTCCAGCTCGTCCCTGCCGATCTTACCCTGCGAGAACTGGTTGCGGGCGTGGGCCAGGTAGTCCGGCTTAGGGTAGCTGCCGACTGCGGTGGTGGTCAGTCCTGACATTTCGCCTCCCAATTCTACGCTGGTACGCCCTCGGCCAGACGGGCGCCGTCCACCATTCGCTTCAACTTCTCGAAAGCGACCTCGCGCGGCAGGTACTCCAGGCCACAGGACGGGTTGACGTAGAGGCGCTCCGGCGGCACGAACTCGCCGACACGCTTGATCGCCTCGCTGATCTGTTCCGGCGACTCCAGCCTGGTGTTGCGGGCGTCGACGATGCCGAATCCCAGCTTCTTCTCGAAGCGGACGCCCTTCAACGCCTCCCAGTTGTCGCGGCCCCACACGAAGTCCAGGCCGATGGTGTCCGCGGGCGTATCCAGCAGGGCGGGGAGTATGCCGTTAGCGTCGCCGAACCAGGTGTAGACCGCCGTCTCCGTTCGTACGTCCCCCAATAGCAGCGCGAGGGCCTGCACGAAGAGGGCGATCTCTCCCTTGTCGAGAACGATGGCCGGCTCGTTGACCTGGATGCAGGGGGCGCCGGCATCGGCCAGGGCCTGGACCTCGTGGCGCAGCTCCTGGGCCAGGGCCAGCGTCAGCTTGTCGCGGCTGCCGTAGTGCTTGTCCAGGGAGAGGGTGGCCAGCGTGTACGGGCCGGTGATCAGCGCCTTCACGGGCCTTGCGCTGTTCCCGGCGGCGAACTGGTAGTCCCGCACCAGGATCGGCTGGCGCCAGCCGACCGGGCCGACGACCTCCGGCTGCCGGTAGTAGGTGTTTGTATCGAAGTAGCGCTCCAGCCCGCCGATCTCTACGCCGCTGAGCTGGCGCATGATGTGCGTCTGGTCGTCGTCCCAGCGGACCTGGCCGTCGGTGATGAGGTCGACGCCGGCTTCGATCTGCTCCTGCATAACCTCGATCGTCACCTCGTCCTCGATGCTGGCCAGCTCTTCGTCCGTGATCTCTCCGCGGTCGCGGCGATTGATGGCCAGCCGTAGCCGGGCCGGGCGAGGTCGGTTCGGTATCTTGGGGTAGCTGCCTACGACGGTTGTCTGCATACGTTACACCTTGACTATTCGGAACACGGGATGATTCGGAGCAATGCGCTCAAACTCCCCGATGGGCGCCTTGGGGTCAACCCCGAGGTGCCGTCTCGTCGAGATCGCCGTCTTCTTGAGGTACGTCTGAAGTATCGGCGCCCTCTGGTCAGCGGGCACCTCATCCAGCCGCACCTTCCGCCGCTTGCCGTGACGCACCACGGCCTGTCCGCTAGCGGCCCGCACGTTGCGCACCCATTCCGCACCTTCGCCCAGCATCGACACCAGGTAGCGCTCGCCGTCCTGCTCCACCCAGGTTACCACCGTAGACCGCAGCTGGCCGGAACGCCGGCCCTTGACCTCCAGTGTCGTCGTGCCCCAGGGCGGCTTCCCGGGCCACGTCGAAGGCATCAGCCCCATGGAAGCCGTCCAGGACCACAGGCGGTTGATCACGCGTCCGGCTAAGGTCGGTCTGCGATTGTGGTAGAAGATACCTCTGTAAGCCATCGAACGTACCCGAGTTTCTCCCAGAGCGACTCTTTAGTCCTTCTCTTCCTTGCCCGCCGTCTTCAAGTGTTCGATCTCCTCCTTCACCTCCGCCAGCTCCGCCTCCAGCTCCTGGCGGTAGTCTTCCAGCATCCGCACGTACTCGTCGCGACGCGGGAAGCGCCAGGCGCTACGGAACCAGAAGCCGAAGGGTGGCGCGAATCCGAAACGGAACCAGCGACCAGATGTCCGACCGTGTGGGCGCTGACGCATCTCCACCACCTGTTGAGTGATTCGGCCGCGCTGCGCTTATGAGCTGAAGGACGGGCGGCCGGCCCAGAGCGACTCTAGCACGAGCGCGATCCGCAGGTCAAACGGAAGAGCCGGCCTTGGCGTCTCGCCGGCGGACCCTGATCTTGGCGGCGACGGCAAGCCCCAGGGGCACGTTGGCGCCATCACGTTCCACCACAATAATACCCGTTGAAGGGGCGAGCTCTACGACGCGGATGGCGCAGCCCGGCATCATCTTGCCGCGCTCCAGATAACGCAGCAGGTCCATGTCCTCCTCCAGCTCCTCGGAGATGAACTGGACGGTGGCCTGGTCGCCCACCTGCAGCGAGCCAAGGGGCACCAGGTCATCGGCCAGCTTGCCTCCGGTTCCGGGTATGGGGCTGCCGTGGGGGCAGTGCGTGGGGTTCCCGGCCAGGGCGAAGATCTTCGCCTCCAGCCGCGGCGTGATGGCGTGCTCAAAGATGTGCGCCTCCGAGTGGGCTTCGGCCCAACCCAGCCCCATGACGTCGCACAGGAAGCGTTCGGCCAGGCGATGGCGCTTAACGATGTCCTCCGCTTGCTCGCGGCCCCTGGGCGTTAGGTGCACTACTTTCTTGTCATCGAGCTGCACGAAACCGTCCCGCTCCATGCGCCGGACGGTCGCCCAGGCGGTGGGCGGAGTGACCCGCATGCGCCGCGCCAGGCGGGCGGAGATGACGGTGTCGCCCTCTCCTTCCAGGCTGTATATCGCCTGCAGGTAGTCGTCTACCGTAGCCGAAGGGTGCTCCATGACACTTCCTTTGCCTTAGTCCCGCGTCTGATCTGCAATCCAGCATCCAGTCTAATACTTGGGACCGCGCCGAGCCTAATACGCTGTGCCGACCGCGTCTAATGCGCGATGCCGGCGAAACCACTGGAGTCGTTATTTTAGCGTGCGCTCAATATTTTCACAAATGTGCTTCTAATTTGGATTGACACACCAGATACGTTAGCACATACTAACACCAGGTCGAAGCAGGCGCTACGGGCGGGCCAGGAGCGGAGGTTCGAGATGCTGTTCTCGCTCTTTGTGACAGCGAGAGAGGGGCTAGAGATAGCCCTCATCATCACCATACTTCTGGGCTATCTCCGCAGCATAGACCGCAAGGAGCACTTCCGCGCGATATGGCTCGGCGTCAGCAGCGCAGCCGCGCTCTCCATCGGCTTTGGCGCCGGCCTGGAGATCGCCGCCCGTGAACTCGACGGCCGCATCCTGGGGGCGTTCGAAGGCTTCACCATGCTGGTCGCGGTGGCGGTCCTCACCTGGATGCTGTTCTGGATGAAGCGCCAGTCGGCCGGCATCTCGAAGGACCTGCGCTATAAGGTGGATTCCGCCCTCACCCGCGGCTCCTTAATCGCCCTAGTGCTGCTCGCCTTCTCGTCCGTCGGGCGGGAAGGGCTGGAGACCGCGCTGTTCTTGTTCGCCGGCTCGGCCAGCCAGGGGTCGGACGTCAACTTCGCCCTGGGAGGCGTCACCGGCTTCGCCCTGGCGGCGGCGGCGGGAGCGGTGCTCTACTACGGATCAGCCCGGTTGCCGCTCAGAGGGTTCTTTCTGGTCTCCGGCGTCGCCCTGATGGTCCTGGCGGCGGGCCTGGTGACCAACGCTCTTGCAGAGCTGCACGAGGCGACGATCATCCCCAACCTGGGCGTCAGACCCTGGGATACGGACGCGCTCATCCCGATGACCTCGTCCCTCGGGAAGTTCCTGCACACGCTGCTGGGGTACGACTCCGCTCCCGCGATAAGCCAGATAGTCATGTACTGGTCGTACCTGGCGATCGTGCTCGCGGCCTACCTCGCCTGGCCAACGGCAACTCGTGGGCTGGCCCGTAGTGATCGCCCATCTGCGGCGGCGGTGACCACAGAGCCTTAAAGCGTCTGTCAGCGCGGGGAGGGTGGAGTTCAAGGCCCAGAATCTCAGCGGTTCCATGGTCCACGAGCTGGCGGTCCTCAAAGTGAAAGAGAATGGCTCCTTCGACGTCATTGGCGAGATCGACGATATCTCTGCCGGCGATGAAGGCAGCATCACGCTGGAGCTAACACCCGGTGCGTATCAGCTGGCGTGCCTTATCATCCCCGGGGAAGCGGGCAGCACCGTCGACCACTACGCGAAAGGGATGCACGCCGACTTTCTGGTGGAGTAGCCGCGCCGATGCGCATCAAGGAAGAGAGCCGGTTGGCCGACCATCCAACCGGCTCTCTTGTGTCTACTGCGGCGGGAGGGGGTTAACCGCGCCGCTTCTTTCAAGGGGATAGGCTAGCGTTCCTGGGAAGGGGTTTGGTTAGGGAGCGGTTAGACGGCGGTAATATCTGCGTGAGAGTTTCTGGTTGCAATATCGCGCGCCGTGAGATATGCTGCCGACGCGAACATAACCCCGAGCCAGGAGAGAAGCTATGACTCAAGCGTCCACCTTTCAGCGGACATACCCCTGGACCACGAGTATAGGCGGCGTTCAATTCACGTTCCGCCTGATGACGGCCAAGGATGCCGACGCTATCTTGGCGTTCGCCCGTCTGCTGCCGCCGGAAGACCTGATGTTTCTACGCACGGACATAACTCAGCCGGAAACCGTGAAGTACTGGATACAGTACATCGAGGCCGGGCGCACCACCACGGTCATGGCAGAGTCCGATGACAAGATAGCGGGCTACGCCAGCATCCACATCAACGATGCCCTCTGGACGCGGCACGTGGGAGAGATGCGGGTGCTGGTGGGCCGGGACTACCGCGGGCTGGGGCTGGGCAAGCGGCTGACGAACGAGGCGTTCGCCATCGCCAAGGAGATGGGCCTCAAGAAGATAACGGCGCAAATGAGCACCGATCAGGGCGGCGCCCGACAGGTTTTCGAGCACCTGGGCTTCCGGCCGGAGGCGCTGCTGGCCGACCACGTCATGTCCCGCGATGGCCAGACGCACGACCTGCTGATAATGTCTTACGACGTGGTCGGCTTCAACAACGATGCCCAAACCCGCCGCAGCGGATAACGTTCACCATTCGGATCCCTCGCCAGCCGCCGCCATAGCGGAGCATGGCGAGGCGATTCCGCCACGGGAGACGGGCGGTTCAGGTAGCCCTGGCTGGCCCGCCATCACAGGGAGGTAAATGTGACCGCCACCGCTACAAGCGAATGCATCTCATGCCACCGCCCGCTTCCTCCAGGATTGTTCTGTCCCCACTGCGGCGTGTTCGTCCTCGATCCACAAGGGACTGCCGTGATGGCCACCCGGCTCTCGCGTCTGGGCGCCTACATCGTCAATGTGGTGATCGCTGTTCTGACCCTGTTCATTGGCTGGCTCATTTGGTGGTTCATAGTCGCTCCGCGAGGGCAGAATCCGGGGAAAGCGGTCGTCGGCTTGCGCGTGATACAGACGGACGGCCGTGCCGTTAAGACTGGGGAGATGTTCGTTCGGGGATTGGTCGGGGTCGTTCTGGGAGTCATCCCCTTTTACCTTGACAACTTATGGCTCCTGTGGGACAAGGATGCGCAGACACTGCATGACAAGGTTGCCGGTACGGTCGTCGTGCGAGCCCGAGGATCAGAGCGTGTGGTGACGGAAGGCTCGCTAGGTACGCCGCCGGCGGGTGTCACGTCACCCCCAGCGTTCGCCCCGCCGGTAACGTTTCCCGGCACGGCCACGTCCACGCCGCCTGCTGCCACGGCTGCCCGCGAG
>JBGPMY010000011.1:0-15016 GCA_041487235.1 Dehalococcoidia bacterium | reverse complement strand
GGGCGCCGTCTTGTTCAGAGTTCATAGGTCACCTCTCTTTGAACGCCACAGCGGTCCGTTAGCGCTTCTTTCGACCGCTCGTCTCAAATAGACGGCCGGTGGCGGCGTTACGTTGCGCTATTCCGCGCCCCTCGCCCGCGATGATGTCGCGCAAGGAGGCATCCTAGCCTTCGTGGCAGATGAAGACCGCGACCGCTCAGGGCAGATACTCCAGGGGATCGACGGGGCTGCCGTCGATCCACAGTTCAAAGTGCAGGTGCGTGCCGGTGGAGTGGCCGGTGCAGCCCAGCGCGCCGATGGGCTGGGCCTGCTCCACATGTTCCCCCTGCTGGACGAAGATCTCCGACATGTGGCCGTATACGGTGCGAGAGCCGTCGTCGTGCGTGACGATCACATAGTTGCCCAGGCCGGCGTCCTCATGGCCCACCGTGGCCACCTGTCCCGAGGCCGCGGCGACAACAGGGGCGCCGTAATGGCCCAGGCCGCCGATATCGATGGCGAGATGGACGTAGCCGGGACGCTGCTCGCCGTAGTAGGTAGTGATGGGCCCGTAAAACGGCCAGATGTAGCCGGCCCAGGAAGGGTTGCTGTAGGCGTCTCTAGCGTTCGCGTCCTGCATCAAGGCGGATGGCGGCAGCCCGTTGGGCAAGAGAATCATCATCCCTGCGCGAATCTCGTCCGCTGAGATCAAGCGATTGGCGGGATAGGAGATGATGTCCGGGACGCTGATGCTGTAGCGGGCGGCAATCTCGCTGAGCGTCTCGCCGGGCTCCACCCGGTAAACGATGCCGCGTGCGCCCGGTATCAAGAACTTGTCGCCCACTAGCAGCCTGTCGTTCTCATCCCGGCCGGGATTGTTCCAGAGGAGGTGGTCCGGGCAGAGGTCAAACGCCTCCGCGATCGAGGTCAGGCTATCGCCGGACTGGACAGTGTAGATGAAGTAAGCGGGTTCACGGACAGCGCGCGCCGCCGGCGTGGCCGTGGGGCCCGGGGTGGGCGAAGGCGTTGGCGTGGCGGCAGCATCCGGCGCCGCACTCTCGACTGAGACGGGCGAAACAGTGTCAGGAACCACAGGCGGCTTGAGGTAGGCCAGCGCGATCGGCGGGGCGGAAGCGTTGCCCACCAGCGCCGATCCCCCCTGAGCGCTGCGGATACCCAGTCCCGCCGCCGTGGCCAGGGCCAGACCAAAGAAGAGCACGTGCAGGATCATGCGGCGGCCGGGCCCTGCCTCAGATGTCTGCGTAGGCGCGCCGTCCGAGGCGCCGCCCGAACTGGCGTCGGGCGTCGGCGCGGCCGGCGGGCTGGTCTGCGGCGAAGGCTCCTCTGCGGGGGGTGCGGGGCTAGCAGGCGGCGCCTCGTTCAGCGGACCGCCTGGTCCCGGGCCTGCGGCAGAAGCGCCGTCCTCTTCATCATGACCCCGCTCGTCGTCGGCTGCGTCGGGAGGCGCCACTTCCGGGGCCGTAGCTTCCTCGGCGGGGGCCAGCGGCGGTTCGACCGTCGCCGGCGGCCTGTTGCGGCCCGAAGCCGGCACGCCCAGACGGTGGCTGATGCCCGCCAGGTCGCTCAACAACTCGTCGATGGAAACGTCCTCCAGCCCGTCGGCAAAGGAGCTGTCGCCGACCTCGTTCTTGGCTTCCCGAAAGATATCGAGCAGGTCCGGATCCAGTGGAGGGGCTTCCTGCGCGCTGGCAGCGGCGGCCAGCACGTCCGCCATGCCCTGAGAGGGGGCCGCGGGCGCTAGCTGTTCGCCGGGCTGGGGCTGGGATGCGGCCACCGGCGACGGGATAGAGGGAGGCTCAGGCGGAGGAGGTTCGGCGCCACCGCGCCGGGCCTGCAGCTGGCCCATCACCTGCTGCCGGGCATGGCTCAGGCCGTCCGCCTGACGCGATGCGCGCTCCGGCTTCGGGCCTGTAGGGCTGCGTTTGAAGGGAAACAGTTTCGGCAGCTTCATAGTGACCTCACTTACCAAGAGGTTGGGAAAGAGTATCTGAGAACATGCCCTGCGCCAGCGGCGGCACCCCTAGCAGGATCAGGCCGCTGGCGATCATGGTGAAGGCGCCAAACAGGGCGATTTTATTGATGTGTCCACCCGAGGCGGCACGCGGCGCGAAGGCGTTGATGGCGGTCAGGGCCAGAATGACGGCCAAGACCATGTTCTTGATGAAGTCCGTATCGAAGGACTGGAAAGACAGCGCGCCCGGGATGCCAATATCCTCCGGCTTGATGGTGGAAACGTTCCGGTTGCTGGCCACGTCCTGGGCCTCCACGAGCTTGGTGTTGAAGGCCGTTACAACCTCGCTGATGAACACCAGCGTGCCGATGAGGGCGATGTGCATGGGTACGACGACATAGCTGAAGGTTGTGGAGACCAGCTTCCTCTTGGCGCGCAGCAGCCAGACTCGCAACGCCATGTCCGCAGAGAAGGCGCCGATCTTCTCCGGGTCTCCGCCCCAGTCATTACCATCCCAGAAGGCGCGGACGACGCGGTGCACCAGCTCGCTGCCGGTCTCCGCCATAAAGCGCCGCCAGGCCAGCGTGGTGCTAATGCCGCAGCGGACGCGGGTCATCAGGTTCTTGAGCTCCGGCTCCAGGGAGCCGATGGCCCTGCGGTCTATATGCGCCAGACTTTCGATGATGGTGCTGCCACGCGCCCCGGTGACACCCCCCAGCGCCCGCATGAAGTCGGCGATGTCTCGGTCGCGGGCGTCTACCTTGGCTTCCAGCCGCTCAGCGAGAATGCCAACAGGCAGGACAAGGACGCCGGCAACCACGAATGCCAGCGCGATCCCAAACACGAAGTACAGGCCGATGGCGGCGAGGAGCGCTGTGGGAAAGAGGATGCGGGCGAGTATGGACATCCGCCGCTGTTCGTTGGACTTGTGCTCCATCTTGTGGACCACGGGGTCATAAGGGGCGATGCGGTAGATCAAGTAGCCGCCCAGGGAGGCCGCGATGATGGCGACGGCCTCTACCGTGATCATGAAGATGGAGCCCATGTTGTAGATCATGTTGGAGATCAGGGTAACCAGCACGATCAGGTTGCAGGAGACCATGAGCGCCACGAAGGCGTCTGTCCATTTGCGCAGGCTCTCCACACCCCTCTCGTACTCGTTGGTGTAGTTCTCCATAATCACGTGGGTCTCCCGCGCCAGGAACACAGACTCCGGCTCGCCGGAGGCCATGGAGTTGCCGAAGCGGAGAAGGAACTGGCGCATCACCTCGTCTGGGGCGCTCTTGGATACCACGTGGCAGGCGTGAGGGTAGTCGTAGCCCAGGCTCTGTACCAGATTGACCACCCTGGCGAAGTAGGGAGAGGGGCCGTAGCCGAGTCGGGCGGCGCCCTCGCACAGCTGCTCGCGGCTGAGGTTAGCGGTGGCGATAGACGACAGGTAGGTTAGCACCGTCAGCAGGTCGAACTGGCTGTGCTCCGTGTCCAGCAGGAAGCTGCTCTTGACCTGCGCCAGAGACGGGTCTCTGCCGGCGTAGGCGGCGGGGCTAGAAGAGGCCTTGCTTTTTGGCATTCCCAAGCACCGTGTAAAGCTCGTAGAAGTCCGAAATGCCGGAGGAGAGATGCAGCTTCTCCAGCACCCTGGCGCGCCGGTCTACATCCGCGTAGATTCGGCGACGCTGGTTGGGGGGTATGCCCCGTGCCGCCGCCACCTTGTTCTCCAGCAGGTAGCTGTTCATGAAGCCGGTGAACTCGTGGACGTCCGTGACGGGGTCCCAGTGGAACGTTTCGGCGTAGGAGAAGGAATCCGTTACGGAGTCGTAGCCAAACAGTTCGTTGATGGAGATGATGCGCCGGCCCAGCTTGCCGTTGGGCAGCTTGACGGCGCTGGCGATGACGACGAGGTTGAGGTTATCGATGTAAGACTTGGGGACGTTGATGGGGTTGGCGGTGACCCTCTGGATCAGCTTCTCTACGGTGGCGGCGTGGAAGGTGGCCATCACGGCGTGGCCGGTCTGCATGGCCTGGAAGGCTATGTTGCCCTCCTCACCTCTGATCTCGCCGATGATGATGGCGTTGGGCCGCTGCCGCAGGGCCGCCTTGAGAAGGTCGAACATGGTGACGCTGGCCGCCTCGCCGGCGGCGCCGCGGACCACCTCTCGCAGCCAGTTGGGATGGGGGATCTGCACCTCCGGCGTGTCCTCCACAGTGACGATCTTGGCATCCGCACGCATGAAGGTGGTAAGGGCGTTGAGGAGCGTGGTCTTGCCGGAGGCCGTCTCGCCGGAGACCCACAGGTTCATCCCCTCCTCTATCATGATGGAGAGGTAGGCGATCATCTGGTATGTGCAGGCGCCGCCGCTGACCACGTCCATCACGCTCAGGGGCGTAGCCGTGAACTTGCGGATGGTGAAGTTGCTGCCCCGCTTGGACACCTCTTCACCGAACACGATGTTCACCCGGGAGCCGTCCTGCAGCGTGGCGTCCACGATGGGCTTGCGATAGGTGACGGGCTTGTTGATGCGCTCCGATGTGCGACGCAAGAAGCCGTCCAGGTCCTCGTGCTTGTCGAAGATGATGGTGGACCTGAGCGCTTTGAGGACCTTGTGCTCTATGAAGACCGGGCCCAGGCCGGAGCAGCTGATGTCCTCTATGTTGGGGTCAAGGATCAGGGGCTCCAGGATGCCCATGCCCACCTTGTCGCGCAGCATAAGGTAGCGGACGGCGTCCAGGTCTTCTTGGCCCAGGGTGATTCGAGAGCCGCCACGCGGCTTGCGCCAGCCTCCGTCGGCGGGGCGCAGGCTGCCGCCACCCTGCACCCTGACCACGGAGTCCAGGGCGTGCAGCAAGACCTCTTTCTGCTCCTCTGAGTTGGAGGGCTGATGGAACTTGTGCACGGCGTCCACCAGCAGCTCTTCGACGATCTGCATCAGAGAGTCGTAGTCGCTGAGGATGACGGGCTCAACCGGCACGTAGAAGTTTCGGGCGTCGTTGGTGTCCGCCAGGATGTGGGCGAAGGTGGCGTTGCCCACGGGATACATAAGATTGGGATTCTCAATGGCGCCCATCGTGCGGTCCAGCTTTTCGACGTACCGCGGAAGGCCAAACTGTTCCATTGGGATGTTGTGCAGGTAACGCCGGAGGTGCGGGTGCTCCCGAGACTGCTCGCGAAGCTCCGCCTGCATGGCGGAGCAGACGGGGCAGCCGGCCTCACTGTGAGAGGCCTCTGACCACTCTTTGTCAGGAAACGGCAAGGCGACGTATGGCATGGGTGGGTCACGCCTTAGTCTTAGAGATGGGAATACTCTTGAGGCCGACACCGGTCTCCACGCTGAAGCTGACGGAGTTGCCAATGGTCTTGACAGCGCCGCGGATCTTGCACACCTCCAGCGTGCGCACAACCTGCTTTCCCAGCTCTTCGATCTTCAGGCGCAGGTGGGCGTCCACGATGGAATCCGCCCGGAAGCGTAGGGACTCGTTGATAGCATAGGAGTGCAGGGTGACGATGATGGTCTTTCCCAGATTGGCCAGCTCCTTGCAGGTGGCCAGAAAAGAGAGGACGTAACGGGCGTCGAACTGGAACAGAAGTGGCGTGATGGAGTCCACGATAAGGAGATCCTGCCCGGCGCTATCCTCGATATACTGCAGCAGCCGGCGCATGATCCTCTCCGCCTTCTCATGGTCCACGCGTAGGTTGGTCTCAAACAGGGAGAGCCTGCGCACCAGGTAATAGTCGGTTGTGGGCATGCCCAGGCTTTCCATCTGGCCCAAGAATTCGCGTCTCGTTGACTCGGAGAGGAAGACGACAGCCTTGAACCCTTCCTTGAGGGCGCCGTACATTAGCTGCTGGACGACGACGCTCTTGCCGGCCTCTGGGTCGCCCTCCACAAGAGTCAAGCTATCGGGGGGCAGGCCGCCTCCCAGCTTCTTATCGATGTCCATGACACCCACGGAGATCAGGCGTGGCGCCTCTTCCTCAGGCTCCTCTTCGGCAACAGCCTCCTGCTCCTGGGCGGGCTCTGGTGGTAGGAGCGCCGCCGGCGCGGCGGGGGCTTCCGGCAGCGCGTCCGTCCGGGTAACCGCGCCCCCGGTCTGCCCTGCCTCTGGCTTGTCCGGTTGGAGCGCGCCTTCCGCTGTGACTTCTGTTTCCATGGCCAGCCTTCTAGAAGTACACGGTGTAGGCCACGCCGGCCTCAGTGGAGAGGACCAGCCAGCGGTTGGGCCCCGCCTGGGTGGCCGGGCTGAGCTGGATCAGCACTGTCATCTGCTCACCGGTGTCAAAGACGCCGGGGTTGTGGAAGTCGTTAGAGATTCCGGTGACGGTCCAGGTGTTGTCCTGCAGAGGCGCGCTGGTGTAGGGCAGCCAAGTGATGTGGCGCTGGGAATCGGCGCCGTCGTAGTTCATGATCATATCCATGGTCTCGAAATCGCCGATGGCCGTTCGGCCTTCGTTCGTGAGCACAGCGGTAACCCGGGTGTTAGTCGCGTCCACCTGGGTGGATAGCACCGACAGCTGCGTGCCCAGGCGCTCTTCAGAGATCGCCTCCATCTCTCGCCAGGACTGGTTCACGGTTTCCAGGGAGTTATTGGCGACCTGGGCGATAACGACGGCAGCGACGATCATGATGGCGCCGATGACCAGAGCAGGAATGCTGTGTTCCATGACTGCACTTACAGGCTGAATTTCTGGCTGGCCGAGATGCCGTTCGGCAGCACGATGGTGCTGACGTACTCGGAGCCGGCGGCCAGGTTATAGTCGAGATAGAGGGTAATGCGCAGCGTGGCAGAGGGCGTCCACTCCGTATCGTTCTCCAGGTTGTACTGCCAGCAGGGCGTTGTGCGGGGCGGCGGGTTGGGGTTGGGGCAGGCGTCGGTGGCGTCGTAGGTTATGCGTTCGAAGTCGTTGGTGAGACCGAAGAAGACATCGATCTTGTCGAGAGATGGGATGTCCGCGGCGCCCACGTTCTTGGCCCACAGCCGGACGCTGTCCTGACCACCGACGCCGGAGACCTCTATGATCTTGACGTCGCTGCGCAGACGCCTGCCAACGACGTCGCTGGCGGCCACGATATCGCTGCTGGTGCGCTGGACGGCGGGCAGAATAGAGTTAATCACGACGATCGTAGCCACGATCGCCGCGATGAGGAGCAGCATGGAGGTTATGACCTTATCCACGATCTACCTCCGCCGGCTGGGAACGCCCGGCGCGTTCAGAGCGAAGCCAGCCTGTCCAGGTCTTGCATGACTTTCAGCCAGGGTGGCTGAGCTTCCTCCGATGAACTGAGCAACTCCTGAAGATAAGCGAGGGCGCGGCTGAGGTTCGGCGGCAGCGCTCCCCACAAGCGGTGGATGGCGATGACGCGCTCCAGCTCCTGCGGGCCAATGGCGGCCAGCGCCTCCGTCAGCCAGGCGGAGAGGCTGCCGTTGCCGCTCAGCGGCGGCAGGTGTGCCATATACATCGGCGGGATCTCCGTGGGTTCCGTAATCTCATCCCTTTCGAGAGTTGAGGGCAGAGGCTGGCCAGGCGAGCGTTTGAAGACACGGGGCGTCTCTGCGTCGGACTCCTCCTGGACGTGGTCGGCGGCCGGATCCCTTCTGGCATCAGGCAGAGCTTCGGGACCATCGGGTTCCGCCCCGGCGTCAGTCTCTCCAGCCACCGCCCTGACTACATGGCTCTTCGGGGGTGGGCCGGCGGTGGCGAGCTCGTCAGGCTCTTCCGACCCCTTAGCCAGTTCACTGTGTTCGGCCGGCTGGTCGGCGGCCTTGGCGGCCTCGTGCGCTGCCACCTCGGTGGCCATGGCGCGGGCCGTCGTATTCAGGTCCATGCGGATGAAGGCGGACTCGTGCTCCTCAGCCAGGGGATTGCTCTTATCCAGGATGACCTCCCGGATATCCAGGAGGACGTTGCGGATCTCCGCCTTGAGGACCTTAAGCTCCTCTTCCAGCTCCTTGAGCTTGGCGTTGACTTCCATAATCCCGGCCCCTCCGCTCTCAAGATGGCGCCCCGGTCCCTCAAGCAGGGATATGGGACCGGGGACGCCATCGGGAAGGTCTAGTGCAGGTCCATCACCAGGTCGATCTGCGGCGGCATGGTGCGGTTGATGAGGAGGGTTCCGCCGGAGGGCGGAATGACCTCTACCGTGAAGATCTCGTTGGTGGCCAGAACCGCTGTGGCGGGTATGGGCACGGTGACCGAAAACAGCTCGCCGTTCTCCACCAGCAAGTCGCCGTCGCCCAGGATTTGGGTGGCGGTCCAGTCACCCGCGGGGCCATCGAGGGGAATGCGGGCATCGGAGTCGATGTAGTTGATCGCCAGAGTGTTCGTTGTCGCCAGGTTGTCGAGGAGGACCGGGAAACCAGCGGCAGCGAGGCCGACGTTGAAGATGATCGTGTCGCCGCCAGCGTTGTCGATGACGCCGTCGGCGTTGACATCGGTGACCGTAACGGCGCCGCGAACTTCCAGGTTGCCACTGGCCTTCTCCAGACCGGCGAAGACAGTCTGCTTGCCCCGCTCGGCGCTGAACAGACCGGTGCTGAGGACCACGAAGGCGAACACGGACGCCACGATGACGAAGGCGATAAGGATGATCGCCGTCTCCAGGCCCGTGATGCCCTCTTCTCGCTTGTGTAGGCTGCTGAACAGCCTGCTGAGTTTGCGCATTGTTTCCTCCTTGGGAAATCTCTCACCCGCTTGGATTTCGGCCCGCCTCGCGGTCTCGCCTGACGGGTGAGCTGTGGTGACTCTGCTGTCGCTGCTTTTTGATTTATGACGGACCTTCAATCACCCCTCTCTGACGTAGGTTTATCACTTCAAATTGACGGTATTGATGCGGAAATGTTACTTGTCAGAGCGATCATTTTGAGAAGTTGGACGGAATTCCGCCATAACGGGTCAACTGAGGGTGCTGACGGGTCAAGCAGCCGTTAATCACTCTGTGGGACCGGCGCCGCCGGGAAGGATGGGGCCGCTTTCCGCGTGCGATATGGCCGCCACGGGCTGTCGCAGGTACGACCCATCTCCGGGCAGCGCAACCAGGACGCCGGCCCGCGCTGAGCCTACGATCGCCAGGGCCACGGTGGCCAGCGCCAGAGCGGCCGTTAGAGAAGCCAGGAACTGCTCCCGGAGGTTCAGGGCGCGGGCTTCGCGCCGTCGCTTGAGCAAGAGGGCCATAGATAAATCTTTGGTTCGTCTTTACGATCTTGACGGCGATTTGACGCCAGTTGTTACATAGCAGGAGCGGCTCTGAAGCGGGGAGAGTCACCAGAACAGTGATCTCCGTCACAGCCAGAGGCGCTTCCCAGCGGCTATCTTCAGTGCCGCAGGAGGAACCTCTTCGCGTTGGCGCCCGCTGAAAGACAGTTCGAGAGTCACAGACCGTTGACAAGCCTCAGGGAGTTGTGCCGTGGCGTTTGGCCTGTCTACTGAGGCTCTAGCGCGAACCAGCGCCCGGCACCCCTGGCTGGTCATCTCCGCCTGGGCCGTCCTGTTCGTCACTGCCCTGGCGCTCACGGTCAGCCTATCGAGCAGCGCGCTCACCACCAAGATCGGCCTGACCAATAACCCCGAATCGGAGAAGGCCAGGGCGATCCTGGAGGACCTGCGCGGGCCGGAGCACGCCAACGAGATCGTCATCGTCCAATCGCCGGACAAGACCGTTGATGATCCCCAATTCCGGGCGTTCGTGGAGGGGTTGTACGTCGACATCTCCGCCCTGGGCAGCGACGTCATCGACCGCGGGCTGTCCTACTACCAGACGAAGGACGAGTCCCTAGTCTCAACCGACAGGCGGACCACGATTCTGCCCTTCGTGATGGCGGGAGACATCACTCACGCTGATGACAAGATCGATCAGGTGATCTCCGTTATCGAGCGGGCAGACGGCCGAAGCGGCTTCCACGTGCTGACGTCCGGTGGCGCCAGCATCCACAAAGACTTCCAGACCGTGGCCCAGAGCGACTTGGAGAGGGGCGAGGCGATAGGGATCCCCATCGCCCTGGTGGTGCTGGTGCTGGTGTTCGGCGCGCTGACCGCGGCCGTCATCCCGCTGGTGCTGGGCGTCTTCTCCATAGTCGTCGCCATCGGGCTCACCGCCCTGCTCGGCCAAGCGTTCCAATTCTCTTTCTTCGTCACCAACGTGATCACGATGATGGGGCTGGCCGTCGGCATCGACTACTCCCTGTTCGTCGTCTCCCGCTATCGAGAAGAGCGCAGACGAGGCCGCGACAAGCTGGACGCTATCGCCGCGACCGGGGCCACGGCCAGCCGCGCGGTCTTCTTTAGCGGCATGACGGTCGTGCTGGCTTTGTTTGGGATGCTGCTGGTGCCCTCCACAATCTTCCGCAGTCTGGGGGCGGGCGCCATCATCGTGGTCATCATCTCCGTACTGGTCTCTATGACCCTGCTGCCGGCGATCCTGGGTCTTCTGGGAGACAAGGTGAACGCGCTTCGCGTGCCGTTCTTCGGCCGGGGGGCCCTGGGCGCCGACCACGAACAGCTGGGCGGTTTCTGGGACCGCGTCACGCGCGTCGTCATGCGCTACCCGCTGCTCAGCCTGCTGGCGGCCAGCGCCCTGCTCATCGCCGCAGCCGTTCCTTACCTTGATATAGAGACGGGCTCCGCCGGCGTGAGCACGCTGCCGGACGGCGTCCAGTCCAAAGAAGGGTTTCAGATCCTGGAGAGGGACTTCTCCTTCGGGCTCGTCTCGCCGGCGGAGATCGCCATAAGGGGAGACATCGCGGGCCGGCCAGTGCAGGGAGCCATCGAGAGGGTAAGGACGAGCATGACGTCTGACCCGTCCTTTGGCCAGGCGAAGCTGGAGGTGAACGACGCGGGCACCGTCGCCCTGCTCTCGGTGTTGGTGAACGGGGACTTCACCGGCGACGAGGCGATCTCCGCCGTCCGCAGGCTGCGCGACGATTACGTCCCGAAGGCTTTCTCCGGCGTGGACGCGCAGGCGTACGTGGGAGGCGCCAGCTCCGGCAACATCGACTACTTCGATACCACCAGCGGCTACACGCCGATAGTCTTCGCCTTTGTGCTGGGGCTGAGCTTCGTGCTGCTAACCATCGTCTTCCGCTCGCTCGTGGTGCCGATCAAGGCGATCATCATGAACCTGCTCTCCGTGGGCGCCTCTTACGGCCTGCTGGTGCTGGTCTTCCAGAAGGGCGTGGGGAATGAGCTGTTCGGCTTCCAGCAGGTGGACATCATCGAGGCCTGGGTGCCGCTGTGGACGTTCTCCATCCTGTTCGGCCTCTCCATGGACTATCACGTCTTCCTGCTCAGCCGCATTCGCGAGCGCTTCAACCGAACGCATGACAACAGCGAGTCGGTAGCCTTCGGCGTGCGCTCCACGGCGGGGCTCATCACGGGCGCCGCCCTGATTATGGTGGCGGTGTTCATGGGCATCGCCCTGGGCGATCTCGTCATGTTCCAGCAGATGGGGTTCGGTCTGGGTGTGGCCGTACTGCTGGACGCGACGATTGTGCGCTCCGTCCTGGTTCCGGCCGCGATGCAACTACTCGGCGATCGCAACTGGTACCTGCCCTCGGCGTTGAGCTGGCTGCCGCAGATGCGCACGGAGACGGGAGAAACGGCCGTCAGCTCCGCCGACGCGTCGTAGGGCGCCGGAGCCGCAGGGACGAGGCGTTTGTCCGTCTCTGGAGGATGCCTCTACTCTTCGCTGAAGTAGTCCTGGTCCAGGTCGCGGGTGGCGAGGCCCAGCTCGAGGCAGGCGCGAGCGACAGCGCGGGCGACGGCCGCGTGGGCGGAGCGCTCCAGAGGGCTGGGCAGCAGCTGCCCCTCCGGCGTGGCAGCCACAATCGCTTCGCTGGCGGCGCGGAAGACCTCCGGCGGGGAGCGGCGGGCGCCGGTGTCCAGCAGACCGCGACAGGCGCCCGGGTAGCAGAGCAGGTTGTTGATGGCCATGCCGCTCTCGGCGATCCTGGCCCCAGCGCGCAGCGCTTCCGCCGCGTCGATCTCCGGACGGGGGTTGGAGAGGGCGAAGATCATCTGGCCGGGGCGCACCATGCCTGGCTTGATGAGGCCCGCCTGGCCGGTGGTGGCGATGACCACGTCGCAAGTGCCGCACACCTCGTCGATGTCGGAGGGTGTTCCGCCGGAGCGCGCCAGCCGCTCCACGGCATCCGGCACCCTGTCCGCCCCCAGCACCGGCTGGCCGGTGTAGTGCATGATCGCGCGGGCGATGGCCAGCCCTGCCGCGCCCAGGCCGATCTGACCGATGCGCAAGGCGTGGGGCGTCGCCTCAGCCATGCGGCAGGCGTTGATCAGCGCCGCCAGCACCACCGCCGCCGTCCCGTGCTGGTCATCGTGGAAGACTGCCACGTCCACCGCCTCCTGGATGCGCGGCTCCACATCGAAGCACTTGGGCGAGGCGATATCCTCCAGCTGGATCGCGCCGAAGCTGCTGGAGATCGCGCTGACGGTGGCGACGATCTCATCCGCCTGCTGGCTGCGCAAAGCGATGGGAAAGGCGTTGACGCCCACCAGGTGGGCCAGCAGGGCGGCCTTCCCCTCCAGCACCGGCATGGCGGCCAGGGGGCCCAGGTTGCCGAGACCGAGGACGGCAGAGCCATCGCTGACGATGGCGACGGTGTTGGGGATGATGGTGTAGTGGTCCGCCAGTTGCGCATCTTCGTGGATGCGACGGCAGACCTCGCCCACGCCCGGCGTGTAGACGCGGCCCAGCTCGGCGAACGTCTCGATGGGCAGGCGAGAGACGACGCGTATCTTCCCACCCAGATGCGCCGTGAGCACCTCGTCCCGCAGCTCTAGGACGCTGCACTCCGGCATTCCGTCGAGCTCTTGCGCCAGCGCGTCGAGCTCCACGACCGATTCCACCAGGAGATCGATGTCGCGCACCATGGACGTCCGGCTCTGGTGGACGGTGCGGATGTCGCCAACGCTGCCGCCGTGGCGGGCGATCACACTGAGGACGGAGGCCAGCACGCCGATCTGGTTGACGTTCTTGACGCGTAGGGTGCGGAAGAACTGCGGTATCTGGGGGTCGCGCGACATAGTTGTCTCCATCCGGCTAAGATGCGGGCCTGCTACCCGACATTCTACCGCGAGACGGCGCTACTTCCGCGCAACCTTCGCGGGGTTAATGAGAAGGCAAGGCAGCGTCGTGCGGCGCACGACGGCGTCCGCTACGCTGCCCATCACCATCCGTCCCAGGCCGGAGCGTCCGTGTGTCCCCAGGGCGATGAGGTCCGCGCCCACCTCCTTCGCCGCGCTGATGATCCCATCCACGGCCAGGTCTATGGACACCACCATGCTCACCTCCAGCCCACGGCCCTGGACCTGTTTGGCGACGCGGGAGAGAAACTGCTGGGCCTGCTTCTGCATCTCTTCCAGTAGCTCGCCGGTGTAGCGTGGCTGCACGGTCTCGAAACCGGGGTAGGCGACGACGGGCGCGACGGCGTGAAAGAGGACGAGCGACGCGCCGAACAGCCGGGCGAGGTCTTCCGCAAAGGGCAGAACGCTCTCCGCCACGGGTGAGCCGTCCAGCGGCACCAGCATCTTCCTGAAGACAGGCGAAGGCGTCTGCTCCTTCGATTTCGGCGGCCGGATGACCAACAGCGGCACGCCTGTATCGTGCAGCACCCTATCGGCCACGCCGCCCAGGAGCCAGCGACTGATGCCCGAGCGGCCGTGCGTGCTGATGGCGATCAGGTCAACGTGCTCCTGCTCGGCCGCTTTGAGCACTGCCCCCGCCGCCTCCCCGTGCACCAGCAGATCGCGCACTTGGAGACCGTTCCCCCGCAGCTGCTCCCGCTTGCTGTCCAGGTATCCTTGCGCCAGCGTCTCTTCGCGCGCCCAGTTGATGGCGGTGGCCGCGGCGTCCCACACGCCGACGGGCTGAATGGAGGTCAGGAGCAGCACCTCCGCCTGGCTGCGGCGGGCGATCTCCATTACGTAGGGCAGAACGCCCTCAGCCAGCTCTGAGCCGTCCAGCGGCACCAGTATTCTGCCGATCATTCTCGCCTCCCACGCCGGCCTCGTCGCTACGGTCAGCCGTATGGTAACAGGCCGCCGCGTGGTTCAGCGAGCGATGAACGGCCCTCAGGGCGGGGAGCCGAACGTCACGCCAGGGGAAGCGCCTCGTCGCTACGACGTTCGGTAACGCCGCGCTCTTGCCAGCGCGCGCCGACAGGCTTAGCCTGGGATCAGCGCGGAGACGTGACCGCGACTGGAGGCCGGAGAGAATGCTGGCCTTCGGGAGATTGCGGACCGCTTAGGAACGAATGGAGTCCAGCATGCCCAGGGAGATCACCTTCGAAGAGGCGCTCGAGCGAGCGCGGCGCATGTCCGAGCGCTACGTGGAGAAGGGGCCCTACGAGTTCTTCCCCCTGCCGGAGATCGTCGACGAGGTGCAGCGGGGTCTGGCCAAGAACCTGGTCAACCACGGGCGGCTGTACTGCCCGTGAATGACCCTCTCCGGCGATCCTGATGAGGATCGCAAGAAGATCTGCCCGTGCGAGCGCCACCACGAGGACATCACGCGGGACGGCTTCTGCATCTGAATGTTCTTCGTAAGCGAAGAGTATCTTCGCTCATACCAGGAGACGGGAGACGTGGGCGCCAGCACCCTGGGCGCGGTGGCGCCCATAGGCGAGACGCTGTTTCCGGAGGAGAAGGAGGCGGACCGGCTGCCGAAATCCAAGCGCGGCCCGGCGCGCAAGGGATAGCCTTCGAGTCTGGCGAATGGTAGGGGCGTGGCATGCTGCGCCCCTACCACACCACCACTGATTCCACCTGACAAAGGATGCCGGCCACCCCCTTTTGGGGCGGGCGATATTGTGCGGGAACGCCTGCGCCTAGTCAGCGGAGGGCAACACCTTGGGCTGCATCAGCTCCATGGGCTTGCCGCAGCAGTCCACTGCGCCATCGCCGGCCTTGATGCACAGCACCTCCGTGTTGCAGACCTCGCACTGAAATCGCTTGCCCAGCTGGTTGGCCACGTCTACCTCCGAGTCACTGTTTCTGCTGCATCGGCTGACCACAGCAGGCCAACTCGCCGCCGCCGCCCTTGGTGACGATCATCTCCG
>JBGPMY010000010.1:0-15095 GCA_041487235.1 Dehalococcoidia bacterium | reverse complement strand
CGTCCGCCTCAGGCGGAGCGGACATCGTCGTCTACGGTGTCCCCAACTGGAGTCCCTACGCCACCTTCGCCAGCATGAACCCCATCCTCACGCTGGTGTCATCGGCGCTGGGCTACCTGGGCGGCTACATCGAAGCGCTGGGCAAGCCGGGCTGCTCAGTGATCATCGCCACGCCCTGCCCGGAGCAGTGGGACATGGAGCACCACCCGGCCTACAAAGAGGTCTGGGAGCGCGTGCTGCCCGCCAGCAAGGATCCGTACGAGATCAGCGAGCGTTTCGGCGACGAGTTCGCCACGCGGGCGGACTACATCGAGCAGTACCGGTTCGGCTACGCCTTCCACCCCATCCACGCCATCCTGGCCACCCACCCGCTGAAGCGCTTGCGCCACGCCGCCCGCGTCTACGTGGCGGGAGCGGAAGACCCGGCCGTGCCCACGCACCTGGGCTTCATCGCCACGACCACCGTGGAAGAAGCCATCGCCCAGGCGGAGGGCATCCACGGCCCGGACGCCTCCATCGTCTGCGTGCGCAACCCGTAGGGGGGTTAGCGCGCGCGGTCCGACCAAGACCGCATACCGGTTGACGGAGAGGTGACTTATGTCGGAGACGGGGCTCGTTGGATTTGCTCTTCGGCGCCGTTCCGCTCGTGGTTCAAGAGCCTCACCACGAGCGGGAAAAGGCGTTCGGGGTCGCTGGCCTGCGCCCGGGCGCGGACGTCCCTTCCCGCTCGCCCTGAGCCTGTCCTGAGCGAAGCCGAAGGGGCACTCGTAGGGCGAGCGGAGCCATTACGGCGCGAGGGCCGCTACCCTCCCAAATCCCTAACCTCCAACCTGCCGCCCAGGTACTTCTCCGTCAGCGCCGCCGGCACCTCGTTGGCCCTGGCGATATCCCTGAACATGTGCGAGCTCGGCTTCAGCACCCGGTTGCGCGTCCCCTCCTCCAGGGCGATCAGCCCGAACTTCTGGCGGAACCCCTCCGCCCACTCGAAGTTGTCCTGGAAGCTCCAGTGCAGGTAGCTGCGCACGTCCACGCCCTCGCCGATCGCCCGCTGAACCTCCCGCAAGTGCCGCACGACGTAGCGGCAACGCTGCTCGTCGTCGTCCGTGCCGATCCCGTTCTCTGTTATGTAAACTGGCTTCCCGTACTGCTTCAAGCGCGTGATGCAGCGGTAGAACCCCTCCGGGTACACCTCCCAGCCCATCGTGCTGGTCTCCGCCTCCGGCGCCGGCGGCACCAATCGAAACCCCAGAGTTCCACCCCCCTTCACCACGGCGCGCGAGTAGTAGTTCAGCCCGATGATGTCCCACGTACCCTTCAGCCCCGGCGCCTCCTCGCCTCTACCAGCCGGCGCGCCGATGACGCCGTCCCTGATCCCGTCCAGCCAGTAAGCGTTCCAGTACTGGTCCCACAACTGCGCCGCCTGCCGGTCCTCCTCCGACTCGCTGGCCGGCATCACGTACGACATGTTGATCACCGGCCCGATCTGCGGGCTGTGCGGCGCCGACGAGCGAATAGCCTCGTACATCTTGCCGTGCGCTAGCAGCACGTGCTTGGCCACTGTCATCGCCAGCCGGAAGTCCCGCTTCTCAGGCGGGAACACGCCGCCGATCCAGCCGGCGGCCGGAACGACCGACGGCTCGTTGATCGTTAGCCAGAAGGGCACGCTATCGCCCAGCTGCTTCGCCATGTAGCCGGAGTAGCGCGCGATCAGCTCCGGCGCCTGCGGGTTCTCCCAGCCGCCCTGCTCCTCGAACCAGACCGGGTTTGTGAAGTGGTGCAGCGTCGCGAACGGCGTCAGCCCGTGCCGGTGCAGCGACTCGATGACACGGCGGTAGTGCTCGACCCCCTTCTCGTCCCAGCGCCCCTCTTCCGGCTCGATGCGGCTCCACTCGATCGAGAAGCGATGGGCGTTGTGCCCCAGCTCCTGCGCCAGGGTGAAGTCCTCCTCGAACCGGTTGTAGTGGTCGCAGGCCAGCCCCGATGTCGTGCCGTCCTTGATGTGGCCGCCCTCCTGCTCCCAGGCCCACCACTGGTTGTTGCGGTTATTCCCTTCCACCTGGTGCGACGAAGTCGCCGTCCCCCAGTAGAAGCCTTCGGGAAAGCGCAGGTCTTCTGCCACGGCTGCCTCCTAGCTACTCTCTCCGCTGCTGGGCCTGCGCCCGCCGCTGCTCCAGCATCATCTTCACGATCGGCGATGGCTCCGGCGGCTGCCAGTCGCGCTTCGCTTCGTCCAGTCCGCCTGAGGCGGACGGCCACTCGATCTCCAGCTCGCGAATCGCGCCGGGGGCGTCAGCCTCCGCCAGCAGCGACAGCGCCGCGCGAATCACCGTCATCTGCAACTCGCGATCCCCCGGCCGGCCCAGAGCATGGCCGAAGGGAAACTCCGCGCCCACTGTCCTCGGCGCGCCCAGCTTCTCCGACCAGTACGGCATCCCGGTCACCAGCACGGTACTGAGCCCCGCCGCCTCCAGTATCTGCGCCAGCACGGGCACATTACGTGAGCAGTCCGGTCACCCAGGGGTGACGAGCACCGCATCTACCGCCTCGCCCTGCATGAGGGAGGCCACCTCTGGCACGTACTTCTCGCGCCACTCCCGCAGGTTCATCTGGTATCCCATGAACGAATAGCTTGTCGGGGCCAGCGAGCCGATAGCCCCTTCGCTCTTCAGCTCCACGAAGCGGTGCACCGGCAAGACGATGTTGACGTCCGCCAGGATGTCCCGATTGTTGAGGTGCAGGTGGCACGCGCCTATCTGCTCCTGTCGCACGTCCCGCGGGATGCGCCTGTAAGAGGGGTCTCCCCACATCGGCTCGCGCTTCTCCCGCTCCGTGTCGAACGGCGGCTCCAGCCCCGGCACGTAGACGCCGGCGGTGGTCACCAGCGCCAATCGGGCCTGGCTGACCGGCTTCCTGAGCGGCGTCCACGGGATCGGCTCGACGCGCTGCGCCGGCAGGTTGCGATAGTACGCGGCGATGGAGCCCGGCAAGTACTTGAAGCTATCGATGGGCATGGGGCGCCTCTACTACGCTCGCCCTATTCTATCAGGGTCTGGGGAAGGCACAACAAACGGGCCGCCGCTGCCGGCCGCCGTCTGTTACCGACAATTCACCTCGGCGCCAGAGACCCGGGGTAACAACCATTTACGCCCGCCCTCCTACCTATTGGACATCTGACTAACGCATGGGGGAGCAACAGACTTGCTGCGTCAAACCGAAGACCTGTACATGCCCCAGGACGAGCGCACTCTTGCCCGCCTTCAGCGCAAGGCCGAAGAGATAGACCGGCGTGCCCGCGGCTGGGCCCAAAGCGTCGTCGACGTGCTGCCCAGGGGCTTGTCCATGCTTGACGACGAGACCTACATCCTTAGCCTCTTCCTGGCGCAACAGCGCCGCCTGAACATGCAGCTGGATAGCCAGAACCCACCGGAGACGCTGCGCACCAGGCTGGGCCGCTTCCTGCCTCTCGTCCTAGAGAGCGAAGAAGACTGGGAGATGACCCGCGCCGCCCATCGCATCGTCTCCACCCGCCTCGAATCCGACCTCGACCGCGCCTGCCAGTTCTTCTGCCGCGACCGCAACATCCCGCCGATCTCCGACCCCTCAATCGATTGGCGCGTGGCGATCCGCTATCTGGCCCAGGAGCTGCACCACATCGCCAGCCAGATCAACATGAGAAGCGAGTACGCCACATCGCCGCGGCGCTTCGAGCTGGCCCTGAAGGCGCGTGATCAGGCCACTGAGGTCGTCGAAAGGCGACGCCGCATGATCGCCGCCTTCGCCCCCAGCGAAGAGCCCGTCTAACACCCGCGCGCTCAGGCAATCACCCCCCTGCGGGACGGGCTTCAGCCCGTCGCCATGCTGAACCCGGCCAGAACCGAGAACCCAGAACCCAGAACCAACTCTCGTCTCACTTCTCGGTTCTAGGTTCTGGGTTCTATCCGGACACTGTATAATCGCAGCGTGCGCCCGCTAGTCATCTCGCACGCCGCCTGCGGCGGCCACGCTCCGGCCAACACCCTGGCCGGCGTTCGCGCCGCCCTCAAGCTAGGCGTCGACGCCATCGAGATCGACGTCCAGGCCAGCGCCGACGGCGTCCCCGTCCTCATGCACGATCTAACGGTGGACCGCACCACCAACGGCCACGGCGCCGTCGCTGAGCTGACCCTCGATCAGCTGCGCCAGCTGGACGCCGGCGGCGCCCAGACGGGCGGGCGTCCGCCCGAGCCGGTGCCCACCCTGGCGGAAGTCCTGGAGATTACGAAGGGTCACGCCCTCCTCGTCGCCGAGATCAAGCAGCCCGGCGTCGAGCCGCTCGTCGCCGAAGTGGTGCGCCACGCCAGCGCCCTGGAGGACGTGATGGTCTGGTCCTTCTTCCCGCAGGCGCTGGAGGCGATGCGCGAGGCGGAGCCGCGCCTGCCCGGCGGCCTGCTCATCGCCCCTCAATCGCTGGCGCGCTGGCCGGAGATGCGCGGCCTCGCCATCCGCCTCGGCCTGCAGGGCGTCAGCGTCTTCCACCCTGGCATCAGCGAACAGATCGCCCGCGACGCACAGCGCAGCGGCCTGGCCCTCTACGCCTGGACCGCCGACGCCGAGTCCGATATCGCCCGCCTCATCGAGCTGGGCGTCGACGGCATCTGCACCAACTACCCGGACCGCGCCCTGGCGTTGCTGGCCCGCTAGCAGCGCCGCGCGCGGTGGGACACCTGCACGCCGGCTGGTTCCCTGGTTCCCTGGTTCCCTGGTTCCCTGGTTCCCTGGTTCCCTGGTTCCCTGGTTCTCTGGCTCTCTGGCTCTCGCCCTCCTCGCACGGACGTTCTTGACCCCCTCCTGCCTCCGCTTGCTATACTGATTGCGCAGGTAGGGGCGTAGCTCAGCTGGAAGAGCAGCGGTCTCCAAAACCGCAGGCCGGGGGTTCGAGTCCCTCCGCCCCTGCCAACGCTACACGGAAGGAGCGTCATGTCCAGCGCCCGCATGGTCGTCTCACTCGTTTCGGTCCTCATCGTGACGGCTTTCGTCCTGCTGTGGCAGTTGGGCGCGATCGCGCCCACTGTGTCGGCTGACCCCGCGGACTTATTCATCACAGCCCTGAGCTGCGACACCTCGCCGGAGTACGTCCGCATCCACAACTTCGGAGCGGCTAGTCAGTCCCTATCCGGCTTCCGCCTCCAGAGCGACCCATTATCACCACAGGACTACGACCTCTACGCGATCGTCGCCGCCATCAGCCCTGCACAGACCATCGAGCTGCAGAGCGGCCCTGGTGCGGCAGACGACCCAACAAACGACATCTACAAGCTCATAGGTAGCCGCATCTACCGCAACAGTGATCCAGCAGATTACGCTCGACTGGTCCGTTCCGACAGTTCGAGCCAGCAAGTCAATTGCGGATCGGCTCCAGTGACTCCCAGCCCTACTCCAAACCCGACGCCCACTCCAAGCCCCGCGCCGACACCATCGCCCAGCCCCGGACCACGCCCCGGGGACTCGCTGTTTGGCGATGCCAACTGTGACCACAGCGCCGACTCCGTCGATGCTCTCTCCGACCTGCTCTTCGTTGCCAAGCTGCCCCCAACGGCCCCTTGCATTAATGCCGGAGATGTCACCTGCGACGGCGCGAAGGACTCGCTCGACGCATTAGGCATACTACGTAACACTGCCAGGCTGCCGCGCTCGCCTGTCCCCTCCGGCTGTCCAGAAATCGGGTCGATCTTCGGCGCGCAATGCGGGGCTGAACGCTGGCGCGTCAAGACGCTCTCAGACGCCGCCGCCATTGCCGTCGACTTCTCGCCTCAGTCAACCACCGTGAACGCTCTCCGAAACCTGGCGGCCCCTGACACCCTGCCCGATGAAGATCGGGGCGCGCCGACTGAGTTGACGGTGTTCACCATGCAAGTCTCAGTGCAAGAAATGAAGCTGGAGGAGGACCACGACTTCCACGTCGTAGTCGCCGATCCTTCGACTCCCGGTGACACCATGATTGTAGAATTCGCCGATACGGCGTGCTCTGGCGCCATCGCTTCCGCCCAGACGGAACAGATCGCCAAGGCGCGGCAAGACTTCATCGCCCTATTCGGAGAACCCACCACGGCCTTCACGCCGATCAGTGGCACAGTCCAGATCACCGGCGTAGGTTTCTTCGACTTCCTGCACGGGCAAACTGGGGTGGCTCCCAATGGGATAGAGTTACACCCGGTGCTTGCCATTTCCCACGTGCCCTAACAAGTTAGTAGTCCCGTGACCGGCGGATGCGACCCGGCCCGGTCTCTAGATCTCGTTGCTGGATATCGCCGCCGTGCCTTAATTCAGTCTGGGGTGAAAGGGGTGTCCAATGGAACGCAGTCAACGAGCCGAGCTGCTAGCTAGATTCGAGCGTGCTACCGAACTCCCGCTCTTAGCGCTGGCGCTGACAATCATCCCACTCTTCCTCGTCCCGTTCTTTGTTGATCTAAGTAGCACCGCCGAGACTTCGTTCTTAGCGATGGACTGGACAATCTGGGCCGTGTTCGCCGTGGAGTTATCGATTCGGGTCTACCTTGCGGAGCACCGCCGCAGTTACCTACTTGCTCATTGGTATGACGTGCTCATCGTTGCGCTGCCATTTCTGAGGCCACTTCGAGTCGTCAGGTCGGCCCGTGCGCTGCGGCTGGTGCGCATTGGGCCGTACGCCGTCCGTGCGAGTGAGAACGTCCGACACATGCTGCGACAGCGCGGACTGCAATACGTTCTCGTCCTGGGGCTTCTCGCGGTATTCGGCACTGCCGCAATGGTCTATCTGGCCGAGCGAGGGAATGGAGGGACTATAAACGGCTACGATACAGCCCTTTGGTGGGCGGTCACAACGGTTACTACAGTCGGCTATGGCGACACGTACCCCGTGACTGCCGAGGGCCGCGCATTTGGCGTGGTTCTGATGCTTGTTGGCATAAGTTTCTTCAGCTGGGTGACGGCTAACATCGCCGCTTTTCTGATTGAATACGGTGGGCGTAGCGGACGTAGCGTCACGACGGCTGACCTCATGGACAAGCTTGAATCGCTGGAAAGTGAGGTTCGGGCGCTCAGCCAGTCGGCCCGTTCCCGTTCCTAAGCGCCGGCAGCTTAGAACCCTTCCCGCTCGTGCTGAGGCCCTCGAAGCATGAGCGGAGCTAGGAGGCCCCGTCGCAAGCCGAAGCGATTGGGCGTAGGGGCGCTGCTTGCCGCGCCCGCCAGCGTCGCGACCATCCGTCTAACCCGTTCTCCATCCGCTGACAGACCGCCGTTGACAGCCGCGCGGTGCTACAATCAACCCAGTCCGCCCGCAGCCAGCACACAGGAGGCGCTTCAATGGTATCGACGCCCGTTTACGGCGACATCAAGCCCCAGGACGACCACACCCACCCCCTTGGCCCCGAGACCAACTTCAACGAGAGCATGTACTTCAACTTCTTCGATAACTCCCGCGGCCTGGGTGGCTTCCTGCGCCTGGGCAACCGCGCCAACGACGGCTACGCGGAGATGACCGTCTGCCTCTATCTCCCCACCGGCGAGGTGCTGTTCAACTACCGCCGCCCGGAGATCTCGACCAACGACGCCTTCGACGCCGGCGGCGTGCGGTTCGAGACGGTCGAGCCCCTGGTGCGGCTGCGCACCACCTACGAAGGCCCCGCCGTCTTCCTCCGCGAGCCAAACCAGATGGCAGACCCCGGCCAGGCCTTCCGCGACAACCCCCACAAGGCCGTCGCCATCGACCTGCTGCACGAGGCCGTGGGCCCCGTCTACGGCTCCAGCGGCGGCGGCCGGGAGATAGCGGACCCCGAGAAGGAGTTCGCCCGCGCCCACTACGAGCAGCACATGCGCGTCAGCGGCACGATGACGATCGATGGCGAAACGACGCCCATCGACGCCTACGGCCTGCGCGACCACTCCTGGGGGCCGCGCTACTGGCAGAACATCAAGTCCTACCGCTGGCTCACCTGCGCCTTCGGGCCGGACTTCGGCATCATGGTCTCGGAGATCTCGCCGGCGGAGGGCGTCCGCAACCAGGGCGGCGTCGTCATTCGCAACGGCCAGATAGAGCGCATAACCACCGTGGAGATCGACTCGCAGTTCGACCCCGGCACGCCCTACCACAAAGGGATGAGCGCGCGCCTCGGCCTCGACAGCGGCGGCACGCTGCTGCTGGAAGGCGCCGTCAAGGGGTTCATCCCCCTGCGCAACCGTCGCCAGGGCATGGTCACCCACATCGGCGAGGGGATGACGGAGTACCGCTGCGAGGGCCACACCGGTCTCGGCATCTCCGAGTACCTCGATCAGATCACATAACGCTATATCCGTTCGTCCTGAGCGAAGTCGAAGGACCTGAAGGCCAGCGAAGGCTGAGCGGAGTCGAAGCCTGAGCGCAAGACGGGTAAGATTTGCGATAACATACGCTCGACTGGCGTGCACCTCAGCCTCACGAACAGCCAACCAATGACCGAAGCCGACATGCCAGATCGTTCGTCCCCCCGCCCGCCTGCGTCGGACCCCGCTCCTCAGAACGATAAGACAGCCCAGCTCAGCGAGCGCCTCGCAGCCTTCCTCAAGCGCTCCCACGGCGCCCGGTCAGTGCGCATCGAGGGGTTGCGCCTGCTCACCGGCGGCGCCTCCCGCCAGACCTGGTCCTTCGACGCCGCCATCGAGCACGCCGACGGGCGCTCGGAGACGCTGCCCCTCGTTTTCCGCAGCGACGCCCGCCGCGGCCCCACGCTGATGACGCGAGAGACTGAGTACCAGCTCCTGAAGGCGGCCGGCGAGGAGGGCGTGCCGGTGCCTAAAGTGCATCTCATGGGCGACGACTCCCTCGGCGAGCCCGGCTTCCTGATGGCGCGCGTGGAGGGCGAGACGATAGCCCGCAAGCTCCTCCGCGACGGCGAGTACGCGGAGGCCCGGCAGGTGATGACTGCGCAGCTGGGCGCCATCCTGGCCGCCATCCACCGCGTGCCCATCG
This sequence comes from Dehalococcoidia bacterium, assembly GCA_041487235.1. GTDB lineage: Bacteria > Chloroflexota > Dehalococcoidia > SM23-28-2 > RBG-16-64-32 > JBGPMY01. The sequence goes on along the minus strand of JBGPMY010000010.1, from coordinate 6,133 downwards.
AAAAGCCTGTCCTGAGCGGAGTCGAAGGGCCTGTCCTGAGCGGAGTCGAAGGGCCTGTCCTGAGCGGAGTCGAAGGGCCTGTCCTGAGCGGAGTCGAAGGGCACGGACTCGCATCGCTTCCTTCGCCCGCGCCCGGTCTCTCGCCCGCCGAATCCGAGGTGAACCGCTTCGAGCAGACGTACCGGCTGATTACGCCGGAGCCCCATCCAGCCTTCGAGCTGGCCTTCCGCTGGCTGCGACAACACCTGCCGCCGGCAGCGGAGCCGGCGCTCGTCCACGGCGACTATCGCATCGGCAACGTCATCTTCGGCCCGGAGGGCGTGCGCGCCATCCTGGACTGGGAGCTGGCGCACATCGGCGACCCCATAGAGGATGTCGCCTGGATATGCGTTCGCTCCTGGCGCTTCGGCAACGATCATCTGCCCGCCGGCGGCATCGGCACGAGAGAAGAGCTGTGGCGGGCCTACGAAGCGGCCGGCGGGCGACGTGTAGACCCGGAAACGGCCCGCTTCTGGGAGCTGTTCGGGAACCTGCGCTGGGGTATCTTCTGCATCAACCAGGCGCGGGCCTACCTGGAGGGGCTGAGCAAGCCTGTCCTGAGCCGTGACGAAGGGAGCGTGGAGCTGGCCAGCATTGGCCGCCGAACGGCCGAGACTGAGTGGGAGCTGCTGAACCTCATGGAGGTCACGTGATGCAGTCTGTCATCGCTCTGAAAATGAGATCGAAAACGTCTTCCCTCCGCTCATGGTTCGAGAGCCTCACCACGAGCGGGCCCGGGCGCCGTGCGAAAGGGGCCAACCGTTCCGTCTTACGACGACGCTGCTTCCCGCTCATCTTGAGGCTCTCGAAGCCTGTCCTGGGCCGAGCCGAAGGGGATGAGCGGAAGCGTGCACGTTGGTCTGTCATTCTGAGCGGCCACAACGTCTGCCAATGGTCAAGTCGCTCTTCGCGAAGGAATCTGGGGCCGCGGGGAGTGGTGGGTCAGAACGCCCGATCCCCAGGTCCGTAGTGATATATCTCATATATAGGAAGTATGTCTGATGCAGGACCGCCCCACTTACGATGAACTGCTCGCCGCCGTCGAGCATTTCCTGGACACTGAGATCGTCCCCAACGTGCCGGGGTCGCGCGGCTTCCACGCCCGCGTAGCCGCCAACGCCATCCGCATCGTCCGTCGCGAGCTCGAGCTTCAGCAGGAGCAGCTAGCGGCTGAGTGGGCCGGCCTGGACGAGCTGCTGGGCCGGGCCAAGCCTCCAGCCGGCCGCCTCGCGCTCGCTCGGGCGATCCAGACCCGGAACGACGAGCTATGCCAGCGCATCCGGCGCGGAGACGCCGATGCTGGACCGTACTACGGGCAGGTCGTGAACCACATTCGCCGAACGGTGCGCGACAAGCTGAGCGTCAGCGATCCGGGCCTCCTCGAACGCTCTGAGGGCCGTGCCGCGGAGTAGGTGTGGACGGCTCTCCGTCTTCCGTTGCGCGTCCCTGTTTGACGTTTTCGCCTGGCTGCACGAGCATAGGCATTGAGACATGAAGATTAGTAGGAAGACATTGCGCACAAGAGAAGACGCACCCCGCTCTCCACGAAGCGCGCTATTGGTAGCCGTGAGCGTGGACCGCAACGTCTCACCCTCAGACTTCGAGCCGCCCTACCAAGTGATCAGCCTCGATATCCCAACGCCATAGAGCACGGCCCACATGCTACAATGCTTTAGGCCCGGCAGCGTCGCTGCCGGGCCGCTGTGTGACCCGAGCGTCCAGCCTTGCCGGGCATTCGCAGAAGTGATTAATATAAGTCCTGCTGCCGAGGTGGTGGAATAGGTAGACACGCCGTCTTGAGGGGGCGGTGCCCGAAAGGGCGTAGGGGTTCAAATCCCCTCCTCGGCACCATGAAGCAGAGGGCGACGTAGCCAAGTGGTTAAGGCAGGGGTCTGCAAAACCCTGATCGGGGGTTCGAATCCCCCCGTCGCCTCCAAGATATGGCATACAAGAACGGCCCGTCGCCAAGCAAGCGGCTAAGGCCGGCCGGCTTCTAGGCATCGATCTGGACCGACCGATGCCCGTGGACTTCCGAGGACATCAATTCGACGCTTGCGTACACTGTTGACGCCGTGTACGCAAGCGCCCTATCATAGGAACAGTAGTCCGTCAGCATGGAGAAGAGAGCATGCCGCGACGCGTTTCAGCTCGCGAAGCCAGGACTCGCTTCGCAGAAATCACCGACCGAGTCCGCTACACCGGTGAGCCGGTCATCGTCGAAAAGCAGGGCCAGCCCTTCGTGGCCGTGATCTCCCTCGATGACTTGGATGCCCTTGAGCGTCTGCGCGCTCACCAGCGCGATACCGCGTTCACACGGGCCAGCGCCCAAGCAGCCCGAAAGCAGCGTGGTGCAGAGCCTACGGAAGAAGATATCGTCGAAGCGGTGAAGGCCACCCGCGAGTCCCTCTACCGCGAGCGATATGCCCCAGGCTAGGCTTCGGGTCGCGCTGGACGCCAATGTTCTCATTGCCGGCATACGATTGCCGCGCTGGCCGCACGAAGTGATGCGAGCAGCCGTTCGCAGGTGGTTTGACCTTGTCTTGCCTGAGCAGATAGTCGAGGAGGCGCAAAGGCACCTCAGCCGGGAGCAAGGGGCCGTGCTGGAGTCGTTTCTCTCCGCCTCGGCGTACCAGCTGATGCCCATGCCACCTGCGGACATTGTGAAGGAGAACCTCGGGCTCGTTGGCGGTGACAAAGACGTCCCGATCGCGCTCGCCTTGCTGGCCGACAAGGTAGACATCTTCGTGACCAATGATCGCGATTTCACGGACCCCAACGCCACGGACGAGCGATTCAGCTCGCAGGTTCGTGTGATGCTACCAGCAATCTTTCTGCGAGATGTGATGGCTTGGACGATAGAGGACCTGGAGGCTATCCGCAATCGCACGTGGGAGGACATCTCGGTCGACGGAGGGGAAGAGGACGCAGATATGGAGACGCCTGGTTGAACAGCAAGAGGACATGGGACAGAATCTGCATGGCCTCCAACGGAACGCCACCGGGGCTCAGGCCGATCGTAGCCTGAGCCCCAGCATTTCGCCGATGAACGAAACCGTCCGCGCCGTCCTCGACCGGCTCGAGCGCCGCGACGCCCTGGAACGCCAAGAGGGTGTCCCCCGCGCAGATCGCCTGCGCCAGATCACGCCGGATGTCGGCGGCTTCCTCCACACCCTCGTCCTCGCTACGCGTCCGCGCACCATCGTGGAGATCGGTACCTCCGGCGGCTACTCCACCATCTGGCTCGCCACCGCCGCCCTAACCGTCGGCGCCTCAGTCGTCACGCTGGAGATCGATCCCGCGAAGGTGCGGACCGCCACGGTCAACCTCCGCGACGCCGCCCTGGATGGCGCGGTCACAATCGTACAGGGCGATGCCTTTGCCTACCTGCGCGAACGCAAGGAGCCCATCGACTTCGTCTTCCTGGACGCCGAGAAGGAGGACTACCTGGAATTCCTGGACCTTATCGTGCCGCTGCTAGCGCCGGGAGGCGTGCTGGTCGCGGACAACCTGATCTCCCACGCCCAGGACCTGGCCACCTTCCGCGAGCGCGCCCTCTCGGACGCGCGCCTCTCCGCCGTCGTCGTCCCCATCGGACGCGGCGAGCTGCTCGCTGCTAGAATCACATAAGAGACCGTCGTGCCGGGGTGGTGAAACGGTAGACACTGCGGACTTAAAATCCGCTTCCGCCTCAGGCGGAGTGTGGGTTCGAATCCCACCCCCGGCACCACCCATTTCGTATCTGAAAAGCGCCTTCGGGACGGTTCACGGGAAGAGCGGCCAGCCGAAAGTGTCAGCCGGCGATCGGCGCATCGAACAGGTGGGCGACATTGCGTAGGGTCTTGAGAGCGTTTACGGAATCGACGCTGGTTATCTCAACTTAACTTAATGCAACTACGTGCCGCTCAGCCCCGTCGAATCAGTGGATGATTAGAACAAAGCACTCTTCGACCGGCGAGGCGGAGCTCGTACCGGCGCCCTTGACCGGAGTGCCAGAGGCCGTCTACGAGGCCACCCGCTCGCTCCTCCACGTCAACGCTACAAGCGAAGCCGTTGGAGTACTGGCGCACGCCGTGCGTGAGCTGGGAGGCGAGGTGGTGCCGGACAACACCGCCGCTGAGCGGGCCGGCCTGGTCGAGGTCTGGCTAGCTAAGGGCCACTCATTTCACGTCCGCGCTCGGGAAGGCACGCAGGCTCGGCGCCAGATCGAGAGATACCTCCCGCTGCTCGTCGATGACGCGAGGCGCATCTTGGCGATAAGCGGCGCAGAGGGACGGCTCGCGCGGCGGGCGGGGATCGACCCGCTGACCGGACTGCCCAATCGCCCCTCGATGAGCCGGCTCCTCAGCCGCCTGACCGAGGGCGACCTGATCATCGCCATCAACATGGACGGACTGCGGGAGATCATGGCGGGGCGCGGGCTGGAATTCAGCGACGAGCTGCTCCGGACGTTCTCGCTGGCGCTGCGCCAGTCCGCCCGAGCCACAGACCACTGCGGCCGGATGGACGGCGGGGAGTTTCTCGTCGTGCTGCGGAATGCAGGGAGCGCGTCGGCGGAGAAACTCCTGAGCAGGCTTCGCGACGTCTGGGGCCGCGCCCGACCGGCGCCGATCACGTTCTCGGCAGGAATCGCCGCCGTCTCGGCAGAAGGCTGGGGTCCGGCCATGCGCGCCGCCGGACAGGCGCTGTACCGGGCCAAGCAATCAGGGCCCTATCACTGGGAGAGCGCCACCGAGAGCGATTACCAGGCATCGGCTGCGGAAGCCCATCGATCTCCGAGTCCTATCTTGACAAGGTAGCGCGCAGCGGGCCGTTAAACATCAAGTGTTGGTCGCTTTCTAGATCAGACGACTTCGAGCTACCCGAACCTGACGAAGAGGCCATCTCCTCGGTGAGAAGAATCCTGAGGCGAGATGTCGTCGACTCGACCACGAACGTGCACCTGCGAGTCGGCAGAGGGGGTTGGTGGTTACGACTTGCGCTTGAGGGCGACGACGGGGATCGTGCGCTCAGCCTTCGCCTGGTAGTCGCCGAACATTGGGTAGAGCCCCGCCTGCTTGGCGTATAAGCGGTCGCGCTCTTCGCCGGTCAGCTCCTCCGCCACGACCACGAACTTGTCCGTGCCGACTTCGACCTCGGCCGTCGGGTTGGCGCGCAGGTTGTGGAACCAGTCGGGGTGAGTTGGCGCGCCGCCCTTGGAGGCAAAGATGAGCAGCCGGTCGCCGTCAGCGAGGTACATGAGTGGGTTGACGCGCGTCTTTCCGGACTTCGCGCCGGTGTGGTGGAGCAGGAGCATCGGCGCGCCCTGAAACGGCCCGCCGACTCTGCCCTCGTTGGCGCGGAATTCGGTGATGATCTGGTTGTTCCAGTCGTTAACGGTGGTCATGTGGGGTCCTCCTGGGTTCAGGATATGCGCCGAGGGCAGAACGCCATTCAGCCGCAGGAAGGCGAACGCTAATTCTTCGGTGCTGGCTTGGGCGCCGGCGCGGCCTTCTTCTGTGCCTTCTGCTTCTTGGTCTTGGAGGTATTCTTCGGACTCTTGTCACCCATCGTGCACTCCTTTCTCAAGATCACAACGGTGCATCGAATCGTAGCGCATCCGCCGTGTTCGAGTCATGCGCCTCCCTTCCTCAGGTTCCGGCAACGTCCGAGAAACGGTCGCGATCGGCGGTGACGTTCTTTGCCACGGCGTCGTCCAGACGAGGTGACACTAACGCACGCTGGTGCGTCTCGCCTTCATACTCGCCCGTAGCTGCAGATGGCCGTCATTCGGCATCGTCCGTACTTCCACAACGAGACTCTCCCGCAAGCCCGCGTCACACCTTCGCGTACGGCATCGCCTGGCCAGAACAGCGCGAGAGGCGCTCGCTGGATTCCTTAGAGGAGTTGAAAGCCCTTGAGCCACGGCGTATGCTTGTATGCGTTATGGCGAGTGACGCTGATGTTCTTTCCGCGCTGCTGACCCAGCTCGACCGTTTCGCTAGAGCGCCGATGACCGCACAGGAACGAGAATTGCGGGCGAAGTCCGTCCTGGGTCCCACCTTGGAAGCCCGCTACGTTGCCCGAGCCATGACCAGCGAGGGGCTAGCGTGGAATG
>JBGPMY010000009.1:0-15510 GCA_041487235.1 Dehalococcoidia bacterium | reverse complement strand
GCCAGCCCGTACGGGCTGGCTTTTTGTGCTCGGCACGTAGGCCTGTCCTACGCGCCTTTCAGCTATCGCACCAGCACCTCAGAGAGGTGAAGGTGTGAACGGACAGGCCTACGGCCGTAGCTATTACTATCGTCCATTCACATCACCTCCTTTCCTGCGCAGCATGGTAACAGACAATAGCTGCCGCCACAAGGGTCAGGCCACCAACAGTGCAAAATTTATGGCGTCATCCGCCAGCGCGTTCAGTGACCTCTCGCCAGCTCGCGTAGCACCCGCCGCGCCACCTCGCGATCATCGCATTCGTAGCTGGAGTCTGCCAGGTGCACCTCTCGCTCGTGGCCCTTGCCTGCCAGCTGCACCGCGTCCTCATCTACGGCCATCCCGAGCGCGTGGGAGATCGCCTCGCGCCGATCAGGGATTAGGGCGAAGTCGTGTCCCTCCCGCTTGCCGGACGCCAGCAATCCGCCGGCGATCTCGGCGATGATGGCGTCGCGGTCCTCGCTGTACGGATCGTCGTCGGTGACGATCGTGTAGTCGGCGGCCTCAGCGGCGACTACCCCCATGCTAGAGCGCCGGTCCCGCTCGCGCTCCCCGATGCAGCCGAAGACCGCGATGATCCTCCCGCGGGAACGCGCTCGTAGCAGGCGCAGGACGCCGCGCAGCGAGTCCGGCGCGTGAGCGAAGTCGACAACGACAGTGAACCGCTGTCCTTCGTCGATAAGCTCCAGGCGGCCGGGAGCGCCGGGCCACTCAGCGAGGGCGCGACGGATCGCATCGAGGCCCAGGCCCGCCGACAGGGCGACAGCGGTGGCCGCCAGCGCGTTGTAGACGCCAAAGGTCCCGGGGCAGCGCAGCTGCGCCTGGCGCTCTCCCTGTGGCGTGTGGAGGAGGAAGCTTGATGACCACGCTTCCTCCTCCACGCCCGTCGCATAAACATCGGCCTGCGGCGTCAGGCCGTAGCTGACGATTCCGGCCTGGGTGAGACCGCGGAGGTGAGCGAAGGAGGAATCGTCGCGGTTGAGCACGGCTATTTTGGGCAGGCCCTTATTCAGCGATTGGTCCAGCATGCGAAAGAGAAGCCCCTTCGCCGCCATGTACCCCTCAACTCCACCGTGGAACTCCAGATGGTCCGCCCCGATATTCGTGACCACCGCGACGTCGAACTCGCAGTGATCGAGCCGGTGCAGGGCGAGTCCGTGGGACGTGGCCTCGACGACAGCCCAGCTACAACCGGCGTCTGCGATCTGTCGCAGCATCGCCTGTAGCTCTGGCGCTTCGGGCGTCGTGAATCGCCCCGTGTCGGGCAGATGATCGCTGCCGATGCGGCACTCCGCGGTGCTGATGAGCCCTGTCTTCTGGCCACCGCTCTCCAGGACATGTGCGATCAGGTGGCATAGGCTGGTCTTTCCGTTCGTCCCCGTCACGCCGACGACCCGCAGCTTCCGGGCGGGGTGTCCGTTCAACGACGCAGCGATCGCGGCGAGGGCCGCACGCGTGTCCGGCGCCACCAGGGTCGGCAGGGTGCTTTGGGCCAGAAGGGGCCGCCATACGGCTTCGTGGTCAGCCTGGACGACGATAGCGGTCGCGCCGGCCGCCAGCGCCTGGCGAATGTAGTCGTGGCCATCTGCCTTGAACCCGGCCACGGCCACGAAGATCGACCCAGGGCCGACTTTGCGGGAATCGTGCGTTACCGCGGACACGTCGGCATGGGCATCGCCAAGGAGCTGGGCGTGGGGCAGCTCAGGCAGCAGTTCGGCTAGTCGCATTGCTAACAATGAGAACGGTCGGGACGCCCTCCGGTTGCTGGGCGGAAGCGGCCCAGCAGGCCTGTAGGCCGAGTTCTGTGTTCCTTCCGGGGAAGGACGGTGACCATCAATCTGGGACGGCGGTTGCCCGCCGCCTCTAGCGGCCAACCCGGGAGTTTGGGCCGGGCGCCCTTAGCACTCCCCTATTTGGCCTTGCTCCGCGCGGGGTTTAGCCGGCCTCCGGCTCGCGCCGGAGCCGGTGGGCTCTTACCCCACCATTTCACCCTTATCCTTCCGGGGAAGGACGGTATGTTTCTGTGCCACTTTCCGTCGGGTTACCCCGCCTGGGCGTTACCCAGCGCGCTGCCCGGTGGAGCTCGGACCTTCCTCCCTCCCCGCCTAAGGCGGAGAGAGCGGTCACCCAGCCTGCTGGACCAATTCCAGTATAGCACCCAGCTTAGCCGGGTCGTGCCTGTCTCCGTAACGCGGGAGCTTCGCCGGACATCCCTCTTTTCTGGCCATGGAAGACGGAACGATTACCGACCCGTTGATCAGATGCCCGATGTGTCGGGGGCACGGCGATTGTTGGGAGTGCTACTCGCTGGGGGCCGTGACCTGTGGCGAGTGTGACGGGCTGGGTTGCGACGAATGCGGCTTCGCTGGCAGCTTGGCTTGTGTTCCGTGCGACGGCAAAGGGGATTGCCGCCGTTGCCGCGGCGCTGGAGAGCTGCAGCTGCCCCCCGCTCGCCTCTCGTAGGCCCCACAAGGCTTCGGCCGCGACTAGTCCAGGCCGTGGTCCAGCGCCAGATTCGCCAGGCTGTCCGCCCGCTTGTTCTGCTCCCGCGGAATGGAAGTCACCTGGAGCGCATCGAACCGGCGGCGTAGCTCCAGCAGGCGGGCGAAGAACGGCTTGAGGCGCGCGTTTCGCACCTTGTAACGGAACTCCAACTGTCGCACCACCAGCTCAGAGTCCATCCGCAGCTCCAGGTCTCTAGCGCCAAGGGCGAGGGCAGCTTCCAGTCCGGCGATCGCGGCCTGGTATTCAGCTTCGTTGTTGGTAGCGCGGCCGATGCGGCGGGATACGGTGTGCGCCTCGCGCCCGGCTGGATCGATGATCACCGCCCCAATCGAAGCCGGACCCGGATTGCCTCTGGAGGCCCCATCGACGAAGACCAGCCACCTTCCCTCGGACAACGCGTGTCAGGGCCTCAGGACAGTCTCGATGCTGTCATCTTTGACGACTATGCGGGCCAGCACCTCTCGCAGCAGCTCCTGCCGCTCAGAGAACTGAAGCACGTCCCAATCTTGCTGCAGGCGTTGCAGCACTTGCTCCCGGCGACGGCGACGCTCGCTATCTGTCGCCTGCTGCTGGGCGAGCCGGCTCGATTCGGCCAGGTGTTCCTCCAGCTGGAGGTGCTCCGTCCCCACCGCCAACCCCAGCGCTCGCAGCTTCTCCGCGTTCAGCGCCCCTGAGGCCGCAGCATCCAGGTACTGTTCCAGGCGCTTATCAAGACGGCGGGCCTTATCGCGCAGACGGCGAATCTCGTCCTCCGTCCGGGCTGCTGCCGCCGCGCCGTTCTTCGATTGCTTGACCAGCGGCGTGGTCTTGCCGGAAGCCAGCGCCTTGCGCACCTCCGCCTCCAGCTCCTCGGCCCGTCTCGTGTGGTAGTCGCACAGGCTGCGGTTAGTGCGAGACTCGCACTGATAGTACCTGTACTGCGCCGTACGCACGGATCCGTCGCCGAGCCTCTTCCACCTCTGCTTGCGGGTGACGCCGATCATCTTGTTGCCGCAGTACGCACAATACGTTAGTCCGGAGAGCAGGAACGGCGATAACTGGCGCGACCTCGAGGCCGGACGCCGCTGGTCCAGCCTCTCTTGCACCTGCTGGAAGTTCTCCTGCGAGATGAGCGGAGCGTGGCTGGCAGGGACGCGCACACCGAAGCGAGAATAGGTTCCAACATAGGCGCGATTTCTCAGGATATCGCGCACGGTTACCATGCTCCAGAGGCCGTTGCGGCGGGTGCGCAATTCATCCTCATTCAAGCGCCGGGCGATACGGCGGATGCCTAGTCCGTCTTTCAGATAGAGCCGGAAGATGTAGCGGACGACCGATCCTTCCTCCGCGACCACGGCAAGCCGCCGCCTGGGGCCGACGTGATACCCGTATGGGGGGCGGCCGAGCGCCTCGCCCTTGACAGCCCTTCGACGCATCGCGGCCTTCACGCGGTCGCCTATGCTGCCGTCGGCGCGATGGTCGGTCCATCTCTGTAGCAACGGGGCGGAGATGTCCTCGCCCGTCTCGATGCTGACTATGGTGGCGCCCAGGCTGGCCAGCTGAAAGTAACGACGTGCCGCTTCTGTTACGGCGTCCCCCAGACTGCTGACCCGAGGGACGACGATGAACAAGAACCCGCCGGCCGCCTGCTGACGAACGAAGTCCAGCATCTGCCGAAAGCCTACGAGGTCGTTGTCTGACCTGGCGTCCAGGAAGGTGGCCGCCGCCTCGTAGCCGTTACTGCGGCAAAATTCGAGGAAGGACTCGCTCTGTTCCGCCAGCGACGCTTCGCGGCTCTCCCTGAAGTAGCCTATGGCCCGCATCCTAGTTCACGAAAAGTACGCGCTCGCAGCTAACGCACTGCACTAGTTCCAGCGCCGTCCTCGCCTTTTGCAGGATGGACATCGGTAGCGTAATGCGGCAGCCCTGGCACATGCCGCGTTCCACTTTCGCCACCGCTTGGCCCCCTCGCCGCTCGCGCAGTAGCTTGTAGAGGCTTAGCGCAGCGCCATCAATGGCGCCGGACCGGTCGGAGCGTCTGACCTCAAGCAGCTGGACCTCCGGCTCGATTTGGCTCTTCTCCGTCCTGAGCTCCTCCTGCTCCGCCTGCCACTTCGCGCGCGTCTCTGCGTAGGCGCTGTCCGCCCGCTTCAGCTCTGACTCCGCATCGTCAAGCTCGACGAGAATACCCAGCAGCGTATCCTCCCGTTTTCTGGTCTGACTTTGAAGCGCGGACAGGTCTGCCTGAAGGTCTGACAGCTCCTTGGGGTTCCGCACCGTTCCGCCGTAAAGTTTCGCTTCCACTTCAGACGCCTTCGCCCGGACCTCGTCGACGTCCCACTCCAGCTCCTTCTGGCGGGCGCGCAGCTCTGTCACCGCCTGCGCCTTCTCTTCTTGCAGTTGCCGCGTCTGAACTAGCTCTTCCGATTCCCGAAGTCCGTCCTCGATCTCGGCCAACCGCGCCACGTCCCTATCCAGGGCTAGATCAATCTCCTGCAGGGCATACAGTTCAGCGGCGATGGCCATTACAAACGAACATGAAGGGGCGTCCTATCAGAGCGGGGATGGACAACCTCCGCTGCGGGATTATAGACTTTGGGGAGAGGGCTTTGCAATAACGTTAGTCAATTTGGCGCCCTGAACGCTTTGATTCCGAATTTTCTACGGCCGTGTCGTCATGCAACTCAACGTCCTCACAGAGCTCCGGCAGCGCGTCGGCAGCGTCACCGTCGCAGACTTCGAAGAGCCGGCGCTTAGGGCCGACGATCTGGAGCTGACCGGTCTCACAGGCTCCGTATCTCTCCTTCGGACGGACAAGGGGCTCCTGGTTTCCGTCGAAGCCACAGGTGCGGCCCATGAAACATGCTGCCGCTGTCTGTTGGAGATAACCTGTCCTGTCGAAATCGACTTCGAGGAAGAGTACGTGCCCGTGATCGATGTCGGCACGGGAGCGCCGTTGCGCATCGCAGAGCCCGGGGACCTGTTCCGCATCGGCCCGGACTTCACGCTGGACCTGCGCGAAGGGCTGAGACAGTATATCCTGATGTCTGAGCCCGCCAAACCGTTGTGCAAGGCCGACTGCGCCGGGCTCTGTCCAAGCTGCGGCGCAGACCTCAATAGGGGGCCCTGCGGGTGCGCTCCAAGGCCGGACGAACGCTGGCAAGCGCTGACTGGCTTGAAGACCGGCGACCAGGAAGGGAGTTAAGTAGCTGTGCCTCCGCTACCAAAGAAGAAGACGTCAACCTCACGTAAGCGCCGCCGCCGTGCCCATCTGGCCGTGTCCGTTCCCAATCTCGTAGTCTGTCATCAGTGTCGCAGCCCGCGTCCTTCGCATCAGGCCTGCCCCGTCTGTGGCAGCTATCGAGGCCGCGATGTCCTGGCGGTGCGGGAGGAGCGGCGCCGCCCCGCAGCCCACCCGTGACGCCACCTTCTCCACCTGAAGCGGCGATGCTATACTGCGCCTGGCTATGCGACGCGGACTGACCCTGCTGATGCTGCCGGTCAGCCTGATGCTGGCGGCGGCAGCGGCTATCACGTACTTCGTCTGGTGGGACGCCACGCACTGCACGTTCTGCCGCACCCGGCTGGATGAGTTCGGGCGCTGTCCCAATCCGGACTGCCATCTGGGCCGACTCACTAGGGAACAGGAAGCGGGGGAGACACGCACCCGTTGATGACGTCCTCACCGGAGCTGGCTGCCATTCTACAGAGGGCGCCTGTTCAGGAGGACCTGGGCGTTATCTTCCCGGGGCAGGGGTCGCAGCGGGTTGGCATGGGGCGTGACCTGGTGGAGATTTCGGGCCGGGCGCGCCAGGTGTTCGCGCTCGCGGACCAGGTACTCGATATGCAGCTCAGCACCCTGTGCTTTGAGGGGCCGGTCGATGAACTAACCAAGACAGCTAACGCTCAGCCTGCGATACTCGCCACGTCGCTGGCCTGTCTGGCGGCGGCTTTCGAGATCGGGACACTACGGTCGCGGCCAGCCCTCTTGGCAGGTCACAGCCTGGGCGAGTATACAGCCCTAGTGGCGGCCGGGTCTCTCAGGATTGAGGACGCCCTCGTGCTGGTGCGGCAGCGGGGACGGGTGATGTCCGAAGCCGGCGAGCTAAGGCCGGGAACAATGGTCGCGGTACTGGGACTGTCCGAACAGGACGTCCAGGAAATCTGCCGGCTCTCGGGCGCAGAACCCTGCAACTACAACGCCCCCACCCAGATTGTGCTCGGCGGCCCGCCGTCCGTTATCGAGCACGCGTCACGGCTCGCCAAGGACCGCGGTGGCAAGGTCTTGCCCCTCAACGTCTCCGGCGCTTTCCACACGTCGCTCATGGGTGACGTAATGACGCCCTTCGCTGCCATGGTGGATGAGATCGAAATTCTCGATCCTCTCATACCGGTAGTCTCCAACGTGACCGCCCTCCCCTTGCACAGCGCGAAGGCCGTGGGCGAGGACCTCAAGCGACAGATGCAGAGCCCCGTGCGCTGGTACCAGTCGATAGAATCGATGATCAATAGTGGCATCGGCGCATTCGTGGAGGTCGGCCCAGGACGAGTTCTGACCGCGCTTCTCAAGCGCATCGCCCCCCAGGCGACTGCCGTCTCTATCGATGGCGCCGCCGCGTTGACCAGCCCGACTAATGTTTGACCTGAGCGGTCGAGTGGCGCTGGTGACGGGAGGTTCCCGCGGCATCGGGCGTGCCATCGCTCTCCAGCTCGCCAGGTGCGGCGCCAGTGTGGCCATCAACTACAATGAGAGCCGCCAACAGGCCGAGAGCGTCCAGGCTGAAGTAAAAGCGCAGGGCGGCACGGCGATCACAATCCAGGCTGATGTCCGTGTGCCGGAAGAGGCGGAGCGAATGGTGCAGCAGACCGTACAATCGCTGGGCCGCCTGGATATCCTGGTGAACAACGCTGGCTATAACCGGGATACGTTGCTCCTGCGCATGTCCGTGGAGGACTGGGACGAGGTCATGGCGCTTAACCTGCGAGCCGTCTTCCTCTGCACCAAGCCCGCCCTGCGGCCCATGATGCGGCAGCGCTGGGGACGCGTCATCAACATCGGCAGCGTGTCCGGCCTGGCCGGCAACGCCGGGCAGGCCAACTACGCCGCGGCCAAGTCCGGCCTTATCGGCTTCACTCGGGCGGTTGCCCGGGAGATGGGCTCGCGCAACGTAACCGCCAACCTGGTCGCCCCCGGCCTGATCAAAACGGAGCTCACCAAAGACATCCGACAAGAGATCGTGGACGCCGTCATGCAACGGCTCCTGGTGGGCAGACTTGGCAAAGCCGAGGAGGTGGCTGCCACAGTCGCCTTTCTGGCTTCAGAAGAGGCGGGCTACATCACCGGGCAGGTGCTTGCCGTAGATGGTGGGCTGGGGCTCTAGAGATGGCCGGTAGACGCCGTCAGGCCCGGGTACTGGCCCTGCAAGCGCTATATGAGCTGGATACCGTGGGCCATCAGCCGGAGCAGGCTATGGACAGGCTGATGGAGGGCACCGGCGCCCCCGTTGAGGTGCAGAGCTTCGCCCATGAACTGGTGGAGGGCGTCTTACGGAGCCGCGAGAAGATAGACTCTGTGATCCGCCAGACGGCGCCGGCCTGGCCGCTGGAGCAGATAGCCGCCATCGATCGCAACATCCTGAGACTTGCCATATACGAAATCCTAATCGATAATAGGGTGCCGATGCGCGCCGCCATAAATGAGGCTGTGGAGTTGGCGAAGGAGTTTGGCGGCGAAACTTCTCCCAAATTCATCAACGGAGTCCTGGGATCTGTTAGCTTGCTGGCGCCGGCAAGCTAACGCCAAGGAGGTGTCTTGTGGCCGCCGTCTTTGAGAAGGTTCGAAAAATCATAGCGGAGCAGCTTGGCGTGGAGGAGAGTGAGATCACCCCTCAGACGTCCTTCGTGGACGATCTCAATGCTGACTCGCTGGACCTGGTGGAGCTGATCATGTCGCTGGAGGAGGAGTTCAGCCAGGGAGGCAAGAGCATCGAGATCTCCGATGAGGCCGCCGAGAAGATCGTGACTGTGCAGGATGCCGTCAACTACATCATCGAGCAGGGAGCGGCCGAAGACGAAGGGTAAGCGCAAACGAGATAACGAGTCCATCAACACCAGCCCCCTGCCGAGTGCGGGGGGCTGGTGTTGTCTTATAATGAGATCGCGTCATGAACTTCTTCGGAGTGGGCGTCTTGGAGTTCGTCCTCGTCGCCGTTGTGGCTGTTATCGTTCTCGGGCCGGAGCGGATGCCTGAGGCAGCGGTACAGCTGGCGCGGGCAATTCGATATCTGCGCGGCTTCGCCACCAGCGCCACCTCCCAGCTACGCAGTGAGCTGGAGGAGCTGACAAGGGAGTACGAGGAAGTTCGGCGGGAGCTCCAGGAGTTCCGCCAGTCCGTGCGTAACGACATTACGGCAGTCACTGAGCAGGTGAGCCGCACGTTGCTGGACGCTCAGCCAGTGATCGAGCCCGGCGGCGAGCCGCCCCCTGAACAGCCGCGGCCAGAGGGGCCGGCCACATCGTAGAGCCCCACCCTGCGCCCAGCTGAACCGCCGAAACCATGAGCCGATCCGCGCCTCCGCAGCTACCCCCGGACATCCCTGAGGGAGATACCGGCGACAGATATCTCACGCTCGTCGAGCACCTGCAGGAGTTGCGCTATCGCCTCATGGTCTCGGCCGTGGCTGTCGTTATCGGCCTGGCGGTCTCCGCCTACTTCGGCGAGGATCTGATCAGCTTCTTGCAGGAGCCAGCGAAAGAGCGCAGTCCCAACTTCAAACCGCAGTTCATCGAGCCTTTCGAGCTGTTCGGGACATACTTCCGCGTGGCCCTCCTGGGCGGGGTCATCATCGGCATGCCGGTCATCGTCTACCAGGCGTTGCGCTTCGTTTCGCCCGGTCTCAAGCCGAAGGAGCGCCGGTGGCTGTACGGAACCGCCGTTGGCGCCGCGCTCCTGTTCCTGTGCGGGGTAGGATTCGCATATTATATCGCGTTGCCGCCGGCCTTGGACTTCCTGCTGAACTTCGGGAACGGGGACCTCGCCAGCCCCAACATCCGCATCGGCAGCTACATAGACTTCGTGACGAGGCTCCTCTTCTGGACGGGTGTCGTCTTCGAAACGCCGCTGGTCGTTATGTTTCTGGCCCGATTCAGGATCGTCACCGCCCGCCAGCTGCTGCGCTGGTGGCGCCTAGCTGTGGTCGCCGCCTTCGTCGTCGCCGCCGTCGTGACGCCGACCATCGATCCCGTGACGCAAACGCTCGTCGCCGGCCCAATCATCGTTCTCTACTTCCTGGGCATCATCCTGGCGGTCATCGTTCAGCCGCGGCGGCCCTTAGAGACGGATCAGCAGGCGTAGCGCATTGACCCCCTAATCCCGCCACGCTATCATCATTCAAAGTGAGCGCTCTTCAGGAGCTATACAGCCGCATATCTTCCTGCACTGACTGTGACCTGTGCAATGGGCGTACTCACGCAGTCCCCGGCGAAGGGCCTCCCGACAGCGAGATCATGTTTGTAGGGGAAGGCCCCGGATTCTACGAGGACCAGCAGGCGCGCCCGTTTGTTGGGCCGGCCGGCCGCTTTCTGGAAGAGCTCCTGGCCTCTGTGGGACTGCGCCGCGCTGACGTCTACATTACTAACGTAGTTAAGTGCAGGCCCCCTGACAACCGTGACCCGCTGCCGAACGAAATTGAGGCCTGCCGAAAGCATCTGCAACGCCAGATAGAGCTGATCAGGCCCAGGCTAATAGTCACCCTGGGCCGCTACTCACTGGCCTGGTTCTTCCCCCGGGACACTATCAGCAAGGTGCACGGACAGATTCGCCAGCGGGAGGGTATCTACTTCCTGCACATGTACCATCCTGCTGCGGCCCTTCACGCCGGCGGCTTGCGAAAGGTGATAGAAGAAGAGTTCCGCAGGATCCCGGAGGCGCTGGAGAAGGCCCGGCAGGACGGGCACACGGAAGCGGCGCCGGAGCCGGTCGCCGAGCAGGCCCGCCTCTTCTAGAAGATATGGCCGAGAAGCTGAGAGTTGTTCCCCTGGGAGGCCTGGGGGAGATCGGCAAGAACATGATGGCCTTCGAGCTCGCCGATGACATGATCATCGTCGACGCTGGGCTTATGTTTCCCGAGGAAGACATGCTGGGAGTCGATCTCGTCATCCCGGACGTGTCTTATGTTGAGGAGCGCATCCATAAGCTGCGAGGAATCCTCATCACCCATGGCCACGAGGACCATACTGGCGCCCTTCCCTACGTACTACCCAGGCTGAGGCTGCCCAACGGCAAGATTCCGCCGGTCTACTGCACCCGCCTGACCCGCGGCCTCATCGCGGTGAAGCTGGAGGAGCACCACCTGCTATCGGGGGCAGACCTGCGGATTGTGAAGGCCGGTGAGCGGGTGAAGCTAGGCCGGTTCAACGCCGAGTTCGTCCACGTCACTCACAGCATCCCGGATTCGGCGGCGCTGGCCATCCAGACGCCACTAGGCACGGTCTTTCACACCGGCGATTTCAAGTTCGACCATACGCCGATCATGGGAGACCCCCCTGACCTAACGCGGATCGCCGAGTTGGGCCGCGAGGGCATCATACTGCTGCTATCCGATTCGACCTACGCAGACACTGCGGGATACACCCCGTCCGAGCAGGTAATTTCCGGCACGCTGGACCGGATCATGGCCGAAGCGCCGGGCCGTGTCATCGTCGCCACCTTCGCCTCCCTCATCGCTCGCGTCCAGCAAGTAATCGACGCAGCGCTGAAGCACGATCGACGTGTCTTCATCACCGGGCGGAGCATGCTGGACAACGTTCAGATGGCCATAGAGCAGGGTTATCTGCACGCGCCGGACAACATCCTCGCCTCCTTGGACAAGATGCGGAAGCTGCCGCCGGAGCGCCTCGCCATCATCACCACCGGCGCCCAGGGAGAGCCGACCTCTGCCCTGGTCCGAATGGCCAACCGGGACCACCGGCACATCGAGATTCAGCGCGGCGACACCATCGTCTTCTCCTCGTCGCCTATCCCGGGCAACGAGATGCTCATCAACCGCACCATCGATAATCTTTACCGGGCGGGCGCCAACGTCCTGTTTAGCCGCATAGCAGACGTGCACGTGCACGGCCACGCGGCGCAAGAAGAGCTGAAGCTGATGATGGGCCTCGTCAAACCGCGATACTTCGTCCCCGTGCACGGGGAGTATCGCCACCTCTGGATGCACTCCCAGATCGCCCGCGCCATGGGTATTGCGGACGAGAACATCTTCACCATGGAAGATGGGGACATCTTAGAGATCGATAAGAACGGCGCCCGCGTCGCCGGCCGTACTCCAGCCGACTTCGTGTATGTCGATGGCCTGGCCGTGGGCGTTGACCGCGTCGTCCTGCGCGATCGCAAGCATCTGGCGGGCGATGGCGTCATCGTGGCGATCGTCGTGGTGGATAAGCACACGGGTAAACCCATCGGGCGTCCGGACGTTGTATCTAGGGGGTTTATCGAGAGCGAAATGTCCGACGGCCTCATGGAGAAGGCCCGCGACGTCGTCATCGAGGCGTTGAAGGGGGCCGAGCACGTAGCCGACCGCCGCGACTTCAACACTCGGGTCCATGATGCGCTTTCGCGCTTCCTCTACGATGAGACGCGCCGGCGCCCGATGGTTCTGCCGTTGAGCGTGGAGGTCTAGCCGGGGATGCCTGTCAAGACCCGGTCCCGCCCGGCGCGCAGAGCCACAAGCTACCGTCCGAGGCACAACGGCACTCGGCGCCGTACTGCCCGCCGATCCCTCCATATGGTGCCGACTCTCCAGGCGCCGCAGCTGGTCTGGCTGGGCATCGGTGCTCTGGGGTTGCTGGCTATATCCATGCTTTTCCTGGCGCCCATCCTGGTGGACGGATTCGAGGCGGCGCTAACCCTGCTCGGGTTGGGCCTTCCGATAGTTCTTATCGCCATCGCGGCCAACATCTGGCTGGCACGCCGCGCGCCCACGCTGGACCGCAGATTCTGGCGAATTTGGGTCGGCTCCCACTTGCTGCTGCTGTTTGCCTTTGGCCTGGCCGGCGTCTTCAAGCCCAGCTGGCAGGTCGGCGACGTGTCGTTCTCGGACGTTAGCGCTGGCGGCGACGCCGGGCGCCTCTTCGTCGGCACTGTGCCCGGCGTCCTGGCCTGGATGTTGGTGGGCTTCACCGGTCTGGGTCTCCTCTGGCCGCGGGGCGTCAAGGCCGCGGGGGACGCGGGCCTCGCCGCCGCTCGATTCATCGGCTCGCTGCAGATCCCGCAAAACGCCGCCGTGGCCATGAAATCGTTCT
Source organism: Dehalococcoidia bacterium (assembly GCA_041487235.1). Classification (GTDB taxonomy): domain Bacteria; phylum Chloroflexota; class Dehalococcoidia; order SM23-28-2; family RBG-16-64-32; genus JBGPMY01. The sequence continues at coordinate 2,688 of JBGPMY010000009.1, read as the reverse complement.
TCATCAGCCTTCTCCCGAAGGAACAGGAAGAAGACCGCGAGAAGCTGCTCGATAGGCCGTACGTCGCCCAGTGGGACGAGGAGTGGGAAGAGGCGCCCGAAACCGAAGCCCCCGACGAAGGGACGATTGACGTCCAAGAGGGCAGCGAGGAAGAGCACGCATCCGCTTTGGACGTGGACCAGCCTTCTGACGAGCCGGAGGCTTACCAGAGGGAGCTGCCAATGGGGCGCCCGGCCGGTCATGGCTGGGAGCTCCCTCCGCTCGATCTCTTGGCGGAGGCGGCCGAGATCGAAGTGAAACCGCTGGACAACGAGGCGCGCGCACAACTTATCATCGAGACGCTGGCTTCATTCGGCGTGGACGCCCGGGTCGCCTCCATCAACCAGGGGCCTACGGTCACCCAGTTCGGTGTGGAGCCTGGATGGGAGACGAAGACCCGCGCCGTCCCCGTGCGCGACGAGCGCGGCCGCCAGCTGTACGACCGGGACGGCAAACCGTTGACTCGCACAGAGGTTGTCTCCCGCACGCGGGTGCGCGTCAACCGCGTGACCAGCCTGGCAAACGACCTGGCGCTGGCCCTGGCGGCGCCGTCCATCCGTATAGAGGCCCCGGTGCCCGGCAAGCCTATCATCGGCATCGAAGTGCCCAACACGACGACGTCGCTGGTGTCGCTGCGCAGCGTGATCGAGAGCACGGCCTTTCAGAAAGCCAACATGCGCTCCAGGCTGGCCCTGGCCCTGGGCAAGGGTGTGTCCGGAGAGCCGCTGGCGGCGGACCTGACCCGCATGCCCCACCTTCTCATCGCCGGCGCCACGGGCAGCGGCAAGAGCGTCTGCATCAACTCCGTCATCACCTGCTTCCTGCTGCACAACACACCAGAAGAGCTGCGCCTGGTGCTCATCGACCCCAAGCGGGTGGAGCTGGCCACCTTCGCACAGATCCCGCACCTGGCCTTCTCCAAGATCATCACTCAGACAGAAGAGGTCGTCGGCACTCTCCAGGCCGTCATCCACGAGATGGACTCCCGCTACCGGCGCTTCGCAACCATCGGTGTGCGCAACATCGAGGCCCACAACAAGAGCCCGCGGGCCACACACAAGCTCCCCCAGTGGGTCGTCGTCATCGACGAGTTGGCTGATCTTATGATGGCGGCGCCCTACGAGGTAGAGCGTCAGATCTGCCGCCTGGCCCAGCTGTCGCGGGCCACCGGCATTCACCTCATCATCGCCACGCAGCGGCCCTCTGTGGACGTGGTGACGGGCCTGATTAAGGCCAACTTTCCCACGCGCATCGCCTTCGCCGTGTCGTCCCAGGTGGACTCGCGCACGATCATCGACGGCGGCGGCGCGGAGAAGCTGCTGGGGCGCGGCGATATGCTGTACATGCCCACGGATGCCTCCAAGCCCAAGCGCATCCAGGGTTCCTACGTGTCCGACCAGGAGATCGACCGCATCGTCGCCTGGTGGGCGAACGACCGTTTCCGGCACCTGGCGCCGGAGAAGATGGACCACCTGCTGGACGAGGTCGAGCCCGACGAGGCGCAAGAGCGGGCCAGCGAAGATGACCCCCTCTATGAAGCAGCGAAGGATCTGGCCCAGCAGCATTCGCGCGTCTCCACTTCCCTATTGCAGCGCCGCTTGCACGTCGGCTATCCGAGAGCGGCGCGCCTCATCGATCTGCTGGAGGAAGCGGGCATCGTCAGTGGCGCCGAGGGCGGCCACTCGCGACAGGTCTTGACCATCGACGACCACGATGACGAAGGCGCCAGGTTCGAGTAGACACCCTCTTCCCCGAACCCGAATCGGTTAATCCACGCCCTTGACAACCCTTTCCCCCGTGCTATGTTGGTAGCAGCTTAGAGGACTGGAGGTGATGGCGTATGAGGCTACATGCGCTGATCGCAGTGCTCGAGGTGGACTTCGGAAGGTCCTCTGCGTAGTGACGCCGAGGAAAGGCGAACCGCGGAGCGGCTAGAGATAACGGCCAAAGAGCCCATCGGCGTGTGTACGCCGTCGAATGCCGGACGCGGGACCCAAACTGTACAAGAACAGGCTCCCCACGCAAGGGGAGCCTGTTTTGTCTCAGACTTGGGTTCACGACGGCTGGATCCCGCCCGCCCCTTTTGACCGGCCGGGCGGCCTACTGTCCAAGCGGATGCTATCGCCGGCGCCGTGAAGGTCGGGCGTAGGTTGCCCTGCGCATGGCGGAGATGACGTTCAGACCTTCTTCATCGCCCACCAGCTCCCGCCGCAGCTCCACGATGCGGTCCCGCAGCAGCGCCGCCTTCTCGAACTCCAGATTGCGCCCCGCCTCCTTCATCTGCTTCTCCAGCTCCTTCACCAGGCGGGCGATCTCGTCCTTGGGGATGGAGCCGGCGGTGTAGGTCGGCCGCTCCTCCGCCACCTGCTTGATGCGATCGGTGATATCGCGGATCGCCTTGCGGATGCCCTCCGGCTCGATGCCGTGCTGGTCGTTGTACTGCTCCTGGAGGCGTCGCCGGCGCTCCGTCTCCTCGATGGCGCGGCGCATGGAGTCCGTCATCCGGTCGGCGTACATGATCGCCAGGCCATTGATGTGGCGGGCGGCGCGGCCCATCGTCTGGATCAGCGACCACTCGGAACGCAGGTAGCCTTCCTTGTCCGCGTCCAGAATGGCGACGAGACTCACCTCCGGTAGGTCCAGCCCCTC